>NZ_JBZVGZ010000028.1:0-41495 GCF_058630335.1 Halorubrum sp. SD41 | reverse complement strand
GCTCGGCGACGCAAGCACCGCAGGGAGCGAGTGAAACGAGCGACTGAGGAGCGCAGCGAGCCGCGCGAGTCCTCGCGGCTGGGGCTTTGGAGGTGTTCGCTGTCGATCCGCTATCAACCGTTTATAAGCGAACGGCTGAGGCTTTGGAGGTCATCGCCGCGAAACGGTCGCCTGCCTATAAACGAGAGAACACAACTCGGTCGAGCGCGACACTCCCAGAGACGTATCGCGCGCGAGCGATGACCGACCCGCGTCCGGGGTCGAAACCGGGTTCGATCGAGGGCGAAACCGCCACCGAACCACGATCAACCAAAACAAACGTCTCAGCGCCGTTAACCCGGATGAAAACCGAATTAAACCGCGTTAAGCGAGTCCGATTTTTATAGGGTAACAGGGAGTGGACCCGAGTGGACATGAGCGAACGCACGACAGCAATCCTACTGATCGCGGTCGTCGCGCTGGGCGCGATGACCGGCGTCGCGGCCGCCGACGGCCACCTCGGAGTGGGCGTCGAGCAGGACGCGGACGGGACAGCGACGGTCACGGTGACCGAGAACGACACCGCGGTCGAGAACGCCACGGTCGTCGTGAGCGTGGTCGACGCGGAGAACGAGTCGTACGCGGGCACGGGCGAGTACGAGACGGACGCCAACGGCACCGTCGACCTCGAAGCGCCCGAGGAGGACGTGACCGTCGAGGTCACGGCCGCCGCGGGTAACGACACCGCCGCGACGACGGTCGACCTCGAAGCCCCCGACGGGCTCGAACTCGAAGTCGAAAACACCGACGGCGAACCGGTCGTCACCGTGACGGACAACGACACCGCCGTCGAGAACGCGACGGTGAACGTCACGGTCGCCGACCCCGCGAACGAGTCGTACGCGGGCGCCGGCGAGTACGAGACCGACGCGAACGGGACGGTCGAACTCCCGGCCGCCGAGGAGGACGTGACCGTCGACGTGACCGCCGAGTACGAGAACGAGAGCGTCTCCGAGACGGTCGACATCGAGGCGCCCGACGGCCTCGAACTCGACGTCGCCGACACCGACGGCGAGCCGGTCGTCACGGTGACGGACGACGACGAGGCGGTCGAGAACGCCTCCGTCGTCGTCGAACTCGCGGACGACGCTGGCGAGAACGCCTCGTACGCGGGCACGGGCGAGTACGAGACGGACGCCAACGGCACCGTCGGCCTGCCCGCCGCCGAGGAGAACGTCACGGTCGACGTGACCGCGACGTACGAGAACGAGAGCGTCTCGACGACCGCCGACCTCACCGTCGGCGGCGAGGACGACGAGTCCGAAGCGGGAACGCCGTTCGGCCAGCTCGTCCAGGAGTTCATCGAGAGCCTCGAGAACCGCGACGGCGGCATCGGCAGCGCGGTCTCCGACTTCGTGACGGAGAACAACCCCGGTAACGCCCCGGACCACGCGGGCGGCCCCGGCGGTCCCGACGAGGCCGACGATGACGACGACACCGAAAACGAGACCGACGCGCCCGGCAACGCGCCCGACCACGCCGGTCCCGACGGCGAAGAGGACGGCGAACGCGGCCCGCCGGCCCACGCCGGTCCGGGCGGTGACGACGCGGACGACGACGACGCGGACGATGAGGACGCGGACGACGACGCGGAGGAGACCGAAACCGAGGCAGACGACGCGGACGATGACGAAGCTGAAGAGGACGACGCGGAAGACGACGATGACGACGACGGCGAGAGCGGCCCGCCGGACCACGCCGGCGGCCCCGGCGGTAACTGACGACGCGGACCGCAGTTCGGGTCGGTAACCCGAGTCTCGGTCGCTGACGACCGACTTCTCTTTTCCGGAGCGGACTCCGTGTCGGCAGGGTTTAGTGCGCCGTGAGCGAACCGAGAGACATGAGCGAATCCGCGTATCCGCCGGTGTCACAGCACCTCTCGGACGTCGAGGCGGCCCGGGAGGAGGGGCGCCGGAAGATGGACTGGGCGCTCCAGCACATGCCGATTCTCAACGCCCTCCGCGAGGAGTTCGTCGACGAGCAGCCGCTCGCGGGCGAGACCATCGCGATGGCGATGCACGTCGAGGCGAAGACCGCGAACCTCGTCGAGCTGCTCGCCGAGGGGGGCGCCGAGGTCGCGATCACCGGCTGTAACCCGCTCTCGACGCACGACGACGTGTCGGCCGCGCTCGACGCCCACGAGTCGATCACCTCCTACGCCGTCCGCGGCGTCGACGACGACGAGTACTACGACGCGATGCACGCCTGTATCGCCCACGGGCCCACCATCACCGTCGACGACGGGATGGACATGGTGAAGCTCGTCCACGAGGAGTACCCGGACCTGATCGACTCCATCGTCGGCGGCGCCGAGGAGACGACCACCGGCGTCGACCGGCTGCGCGCGATGGACGCCGACGGCGAGCTACATTACCCCGTCTTCGCCGTCAACGACACGCCGATGAAGCAGCTGTTCGACAACGTCCACGGCACGGGCGAGTCGTCGCTCGCGACCATCGCGATGACGACGAACCTCTCGTGGGCCGGCAAGAACGTCGTCGTCGGCGGCTACGGGCAGTGCGGGAAGGGCGTCGCGAAGAAGGCGTCCGGGCAGAACGCGAACGTCATCGTCTGCGAGGTCGACCCCCGGAAGGCCTTAGAGGCCCACATGGAGGGGTACGAGGTGCTCCCGATGAGGGAGGCCGCGAAGAAGGGCGACGTGTTCATCACGACGACGGGCAACCGCGACGTGATCACCCGCGAGCACTTCGAGGAGATGAACGACGGCGTCCTCCTCGCGAACGCCGGCCACTTCGACGTGGAGGTCAACCTCGATCACCTCGACGAGCTCGCGGTCGACCGCTACGAGGTCCGCGACGGCGTCGAGGGGTTCGAGATGCCCGACGGCCGCGTCCTGAACGTCATCGCGGAGGGGCGGCTCGTCAACCTCGCCGCGCCCATCGCCCTCGGTCACCCGGTCGAGGTGATGGACCAGAGCTTCGGCGTTCAGGCGGTCGTCGTCCGCGAGCTGGCCGCCAACGGCGACGCGTACGACGCCGGCGTCCACGACGTGCCCGACGAGCTCGACCGCGAGGTCGCGGACATCAAGCTCGCCGCCGAGGGCGTCGAGTACGACGAGCTCAGCGACGAGCAGCGCGAGTACATGGGCAGCTGGGAACACGGGACGTAGGCGGGCAGCGCTGTTTATAAACGAAAAATGCGGTGGCGCGTGCCTGCGAGGCCGCCTCGCGGCCGAGCAGCACGCGCGAGGGAGTCGGCCGACCGCGGGGAGGCCGACGAGGCTGGGGAGGCGTGAGGTGCGGTTGCGGTGCGGGCGGGACTCAAAGGGGCAGCCGCGAGGCCGCCGTAGGCGACGCAAGCACCGCAACGAGGGAGCGGAGCGACCGAGTGAGGAGCGCAGCGAGCGTACGGCGGCCTCGCGGCTGGGGCTTTGGAGATGTCCGCCGTCGATCCACTATCAGCTATTTATAGGCGAGCGGCTGGGGCTTTGGAGATGTCCGCCGTCGATCCACTATCAGCTATTTATAAGCGAGCGGCTGGGGCTTTGGAGGTCGTCACCGAGTCAGCGCCAGGAACAATTTATAAGCGATCGATAGCAGCGTCGATCCCGTAACGCGCTCCACCACCGTCGACAACAACGGCGACTTACGACCGACTACCACCAACCGCTTCCTCGCGCCCTTTTTGAGCGACAACCACGTACGACTCGTAGTGACAGTCACGAGCGTCCACGACCCGAGCCACCGCGAGGCCCTCTGGGAGCTGGAGGACGCCTTCGAGCGCGGCGACCTCGTCAGCGCCTTCGGCACCTGTACGGTCTCGTACGAGGGCCGCGCGGCCTCGGACCTCGGCAGCGGCGACCGGCTGCTCGTGTTGAAACCCGACGGCGCCGCCCTCGTCCACACCGACGAGGGGCGCCAGCCGGTCAACTGGCAGCCGCCCGGATCGGAACACCGCGCCGCGGTGCGCGAGGGGCGGCTCCGCGTGCGCTCGACCCGAAGCAACCCCGACGAGACCCTGACGGTCCGGTTTTCCGACGTCCACCAGCTCTCCGCGATGGCCGTGACGGGCGGCCGCGACCTCACCCTCCACGGCAGCGAGGAGGACCTCCGGACCCGAATCCTGGAGCGTCCCGACCTCGTCGAGTCCGGGTTCGAACCCCGCGAGACCGAACGCCCCTCCAGCGCCGGCCCGATGGACGTCTTCGGTGTCGATGAGGACGGAGTTCCCGTGGTCGTCGAGCTGAAACGCCGGCGCGTCGGCCCGGACGCCGTGGGGCAGCTGGCGCGCTACGTCCGGGCGCTCCGGGAGGAACTCGGGGCCGAGAGAGACAACCGCGACCCCGACGACGCCCCCGCAGTCCGCGGCGTCCTCGTCGCGCCGTCGGTCACCGACCGGGCCGCGGAGCGGCTCGCGGACCGCGGGTTCGACCACGTCGCGCTCGACCCGACGGCGGAGGAGTGAGGGGGGCGTGTCGACTCGGACCGCGGCCGGGACGGTGTGTCAACGCACCCCGCGATCCGGCGGCACGCCGGCGCTGCCTCCCGACGAGCCGACGAAGCCGCCTCGCTATCGAAGGGTTTATCGCCGCAGCGGCGGCTACATCGGACAAGTAGCCATGTCTGACAAACCCGCCTCTATGTATCGGACGATCGACAAGCCGTCCTACACCCGCCGCGAGTACATCACGGGCATCCCCGGCTCGAAGATCGCCCAGCACAACATGGGCGACCTCTCCGCGGAGCCGGACGACTACCCCGTCCAGATCAGCCTCCGCGTCGAGGAGGAGCTCCAAGTCCGACACGGTTCCTTGGAGAGCGCGCGCCTCTCGGCGAACCGCCACCTGATCAAGGAGCTCGGCGAGGGCAACTACAAGATGACCCTCCGCAAGTTCCCCCACCAGGTCATCCGGGAGAACAAGCAGGCGACCGGCGCCGGTGCGGACCGTGTCTCCGACGGGATGCGCCAGGCGTTCGGCAAGCCCGTCGGCACCGCCGCGCGGCTCGACAAGGACGACGTCGTCTTCACGGCGTACTGCGACGTCGAGCAGGCGTCCGTCGTGAAGGAGGCGTTCCGCCGCGCGTACAACAAGCTCTCCCCGCCGTGCCGGATCACGGTCGACCGCGGCGAGAAGCTGCTCGTCTCGTAGACCCCTCGACCCCGTCCGTGAGGCGGGTTCTTTTCCGCGCGTTCGCGTGACGTAGCCGCGGCGCCGCGCGTCTCGGGACCGGTTCCGATCCCCGAGCCGAACACCTGAAATACCTCGCTCGCGTACCGCACGGCAGTGTCACAGCAGCTGGCCGAGGTCGAGACGCTGTTCCTCCACGAGGCGCGGAGCGACTACACCGTCGTCGCGAACCGCGACGGGAAGCGCGTGCTCCGCGGGCGGCTCGAACTCAAGGAGACCTCCGCGGGCCCGCGCCCGGGGAAGTTCCGCGTGATCCGCGACGGCGAGGACCACCCCCGCCAGCCGGACGAGTTCGTCGACCTCGCCCGCGCGGCCGGCCGGATCCGGATCTCCGAACAGACCTCGCCGGAGAGCCGGAAGCGGCTGAAGGAGATGCTCGACGGCTACCAGCTGGAGGCGACGGCGGTCCGGACCTGTCGGCGCTGCGCGAGCGACGGGCGATACGGCCCGATCACCTCGGAGGACGCCATCGACCACAACGGCGAGCTGATCTGCCGGGACTGCGCCCGCCGGGAGTTAGAGCGGGAGCTGTCGTACAAGGGGGAGTTCACGGGCGCGGCCGAGGAGCGCTTAGAGGAGCTGCTGTACGAGTCGGGCGACTTAGACCGGATCGTGAGCCTCCTCCAGGGCGGGCTCGACCCCGACCTCACGAAGTACGACGAGGTGTCCGCGAACGTCGACGACGTCTCGCCCGTCCGCACCGAGGACCTCGACCTCCACCCGGACCTCTCTTCGCACCTCCAGGGGCGGTTCGAGGAGCTGCTCCCGGTCCAGAGCCTCTCGGTGCGGAACGGCCTCCTCGACGGCGACGACCAGCTGGTCGTGAGCGCCACGGCGACCGGGAAGACGCTCGTCGGCGAGCTGACCGGGATCGACCGCGCGCTGAAGGGCGACGGGAAGCTCCTGTTCCTGGTCCCGCTCGTCGCGCTCGCCAACCAGAAGCACGAGGACTTCGAGGACCGCTACGGCGACCTGCTGGACGTCTCCATCCGCGTCGGCTCCTCGCGGGTGAACGACGACGGCAACCGCTTCGACCCGGGCGCGGACGTGATCGTGGGCACCTACGAGGGGATCGACCACGCGCTCCGGACCGGCAAGGACCTGGGCGACGTGGGGACGGTCGTCATCGACGAGGTCCACACGCTGAAGGAGGGCGAGCGCGGCCACCGCCTCGACGGGCTCATCTCGCGGCTGAAGTACTACAGCGAGAACCGGATGGAGACCCACGAGGGATACGACGGCACGCAGTTCGTCTACCTCTCAGCGACCGTCGGGAACCCCGAGTGGCTGGCGAAGAAGCTCCGCGCGACGCTCATCGAGTACGAGGAGCGACCGGTCCCCATCGAGCGACACGTCACCTTCGCGGACGGCCGCGAGAAGGCCGATATCGCGGACAAGCTCGTCAAACGCGAGTTCGACACGAAGTCGTCGAAGGGGTACCGCGGGCAGACGATCATCTTCACGAACTCGCGGCGGCGCTGCCACGAGATCAGCCGGAAGCTGCGCTACGACTCCGCGCCGTACCACGCCGGCCTCGACTACGGGCGCCGGAAGAAGGTCGAGCGCATGTTCGGCAACCAGGACCTCTCGGCGGTCGTCACCACCGCGGCGCTGGCGGCCGGCGTCGACTTCCCCGCCTCGCAGGTGATCTTCGACTCGCTGGCGATGGGGATCGAGTGGCTCTCCGTCCAGGAGTTCTCGCAGATGCTCGGCCGGGCCGGGCGCCCGGACTACCACGACCGCGGCCGCGTCTACCTCCTCGTCGAGCCCGACGGCGTCTACCACGGCTCGATGGACCGCACCGAGGACGAGGTAGCGTTCACCCTCTTAAAAGGCGAGATGGAGGACGTGGCGACCCACTACGACGAGACCGCGGCCGCCGAGGAGACGCTCGCGAACGTCGTCGTCGCCGGCAAGAAGGCGAAGCGCCTCAACGACCGCATGATCGGCGAGGTCCCTACCAAGCACGCGCTCGGGAAGCTGCTGGAGTGGAACTTCATCGACGGCTTCGAGCCCACGCCGCTCGGCCGCGGCGTCACGAGGCACTTCCTCGCGCCCGACGAGGCGTTTTTCATCCTCGACGCGGTCCGGAAGGGAACCGACCCCTACGACATCGTCGCGGACCTCGAACTTCGCGACGACGAGGAGTGAGCGCTCCCGGCCGACCGCGGCGCGGAGCGCAACGAAACCCTTTAGCGGCTCTTCGGGGTACGTACGGGTGCGGGGCCGTGGGGTAGTGGTATCCTCGCTGCCTTGGGTGCAGTGGACCTGAGTTCGACTCTCAGCGGCCCCATTCTGCTGTTGCGAACAGTCCGTGAGCAGCGGCGACTATTTATAAATAAAGAGGCGGCGGCGCGTGCCGACGAGCGCCCGGAGGGCGCGATGTCGCACGCGCGAGGGAGTCGGCCGACCGGAGCGAAGCGGAGGGAGGCCGACGAGGCTGGGGAGGTGTGAGGTGCGGTGCGGTTGCTGTAGGGGTGGGACTCAAAGGGGCAGCCGGGAGGCGGGCGCAGGCGACGTAAGCACCGCAAGGAGCGAGCAGCGCGAGCGACTGAGGAGCACAGCGAGCGTGCGCCCGCCTCCCGGCTGGGGCTTTGGCGGTGTTCGCCACCGATCTACCAGCGACTATTTATAAGCAAGTTGCTGGGACAGTGGAATCCTTCGCCGCATCGCCAATCACTACTTAAAAAGGATCTCAGGCCAAGTCAGTCAGCGACTGCTGCTCGTACACGTCGGGGTCGGCGGGGGGCGCGTCGCGGACGTCGGGGTAGTACTCCAACAGCTGACGCGCCAGCTCCTCGCCGAGCCGGACCGGAACCGCGTTGCCGATCTGTTTCATCACGTCGGTCTTCGTCCCCTCGAAGACGAACTCGTCGGGGAACGTCTGGAGCCGCGCCATCTCGCGGGGCGTGAGGTAGCGGTCCTCGGTCGGGTGGATGAAGACGTTCGTGCTCACCGTCAGCGACGGCTCCTCGGGGTCGAGCCGGCGGAGGTACGTGCCGTAGCGCTTGACGATCTCCGGCTCGTGGGGACAGGTGTCGGTGTCCTCGCAGTCGCACTGGTACTTCTTCGTCTTCAGGCGGTCGGGGAGGTCGCGGTAGTAGCCGCCCGGGGGGACGTGGCGGATGCGTTCGAGCGTCTTCTCGCCGGTGTCCGCGTACGTCATGTTCGGGAGGTCGTCGCTCGCGTCCGCGAGCGCCTCGCCGGCGGTGTGCCACTGCCCCTCGGGCGTGGTCGGCTCCGGGAACCGGATCGGCACGTCGCGGTCGGTCCCCATGAAGAAGATCCGGCGGCGCTTCTGGGGGACGCCGTACTGCTCGGCCTCCAGCACGCGGTACTCGCACTTGTAGCCGTGCGCCGCGAACTCGTCGACGATGAGGTCCTTCACGTACCGGTCGTCGCTGGTCTGCCGGTTGATCAGGTCGCGGACGTTCTCCATCAACACCAGCTGCGGCTCCAGCACCGAGACGATCCGGAGGAACTCCTCGAAGAGGGTGTTCCGGCGGTCCTTCTCCATCTCGTCGAGCTCGATCTGCTCGTTGTTGAGCCGGCTGAACCCCTGACACGGCGGGCCGCCGATCACCACGTCGATCCCGTCCGGGTCGTAGCCGGCCCGCTCGACGGCGGCGCGGATCGCCGGGGCGTCGAATTCGCGGACGTCCTCCTCGACGAACTCGGTGTCGGGGAAGTTGCGGCGGTACGTCTCGGCGGCCGGCTCCCACTGGTCGCTCCCGAGCGCGACGTCGAACCCCGCGCGCTCGAAGCCCAGATCGAGGCCGCCGCAGCCGGAGAAGAAGCCGGCGACGACCGGCGCGTCGGCGTCGGCGCTCGTGGCGCGCGCGCCGTCCGCGTCGCTCGCGGCGTCCGATCCGGAGCCAGCGTCGCCGTCAGCGTCCACCGACACCACCCCGCCCGACCGCGGGCGCGCGTGCTCGGTCCATTCGTGACCGAGTTCGCCGCGGGCGCATAAAAACGTCACACCTCGGGGCGGGGGATAGGGGCGCGCCGTCGGGCGCCGACGCTCAGGCGCGTCGCTCGCTGATCTCCTCGGCGATGCGCTCGTCGGGGCGGCGGAGCTCGCCGGACTCGACCTCGTAGACGTAGCCGGAGACGGTCGTGTCGTCGGGAATGAATTCGGACTCGCGGAGGTGCTCGACCTGCGCGGCACAGGCCGCGTCGATGTCGTCGGTCATCTTCACCCAGTCGAGGAGGTCGGCGTCACCGATGTTCAGCTCAGGGAGCGAGGGGTCGAGGTCGGCGTCGTCGAGGTCGCCGGCCTGCGCTTCGAGCCCCTCGCGGACCGCCTCGTCGGGCGCGCTCATCATGCCGCAGTCAGTGTGGTTGATCACGACGATCTCGTCGGTGTCGAAGAAGTTCGTCGTGAGCGCGGCCGAGCGGATCACGTCGTCGGTGACCTTCCCGCCCGCGTTGCGGAACACCTGCGCGTCGCCGAGGTCGATGCCGAGCGCCTCCTCTACGGGGATTCGCTCGTCCATACAGGCGACGACGAGGAGGTTCTCGTCGGTCGGGATCCCCTTGCGGCGGCGGCGCGCCCAGTCGTCGCGGGCGTCGACCGCAGCGTCGAGCTTCTCGTGGTGGGTGTCGTGGTCGGCGTGGTCGTGGTCGTCGTGAGATGCCATCAAGGGATCGGAGGGGCGCGAGAAAGGGGGCGGTTGCGGAAGCCACGATCCGCGCCGTCGCCGCGGATCGGCGGCGATATCGTCCGATACCGCGACGATGGTCGGCGTCCCGATTCGAGCGACGCGAGTGGGTTGCGCGCGATCGGCGCGCGGCCTTTCGAAATCCTTTTGTCTGGAATCGGCGTTGGTGCGAGTGCGAGCCGCCTTAGCTCAGACTGGGAGAGCACTCGACTGAAGATCGAGCTGTCCCCCGTTCAAATCGGGGAGGCGGCATTTTCCTGCGAACCTACGAGGGAGCGCAGCGACCGAGTTGTGCGCAGCGAAAATACTCCCGACCCGATTTGAGCAGACGAGTCGTGAGCCCGAGCGGAGCGAGGGCGAGCGTCTCGGCGAGTTCAAATCGGGGAGGCGGCATATTCCGAACCCGCGAGCGACAGCGAGCGGGTGAAGAAACGACGCCGTGCGGCCCCCACCGGACCTACTCGCCCGGGGGCGCAGCGAGGTCGAGGCCGACGGGGCGTCCCCGGTCCCACTCGACCGCGAGGACGACATCTCGGAGCGAGTCAAGGTGTCGCTCGACGACGTCCAGCGGATGTGAGTTGATGAACTGCGCCGGCTCGTGCGCGGCGGGCGTCGCACCGTCGTTGACTTGTAGATGAACTGTACTGAGGTCATCGTGCGTGTCGTCCCGATGCCAACCCACCAGCAGCCTCCGGTCTGGCTCTATCCAGTTGAACCGGTAGTACTCGTGCGGCTCACCAGTCTGTGGTTGAAACCCGATTTCGATCCGCGCAGCCGTCACCGGGTACTCGTCGTCGTCCAAGAACTGCCGCGGGTTCACGTCGGCGACGACGCGGTACGGGCCCGCTTCGCGCGGTTCGGCACGTCTCCGTCGGACGGTGTCGAACTCGCCGCCGAGCCGGTTCCCGATGCGGTCGTGGAGCCGCTTGCTCTGAAGGTTCGTCCGGTCAGCGAGGAAAACGACCATCAGGCGAGCGTCGAGGGAGAGTCAGTCCGCGGCGAGGAGAGTTCGAGGACGTCATCGTACAGCTGGAGGGCGTGCTTCACAAGCCCGAGTTCCGTGTTGATCGCCTCCCACGTGGCGATCGCGTTGCGACGCTCACGGAGTTCCGCGGCCGAGAACGCCTCGTCAGCGAGGCGTTCCCGGAACTCAGCGAGCGAATCGACGTCGTACTCCGTCGCCAGCTCTTCCTGTTCCTCCTTCAGTTCCGTGAGTCGACGCTCCAGTTCCTCACGCGAGTGGGCTTCGATCAGGTCCGTCACCTCGTCGAAGAGCATCCGCACGGGGTTCAGGTCGTAGGCTTTCGTCCCGTCGACGGTCGTCTCAGTCACCCAGTCGTCGCTCTCCAGTCGACGAAGTTCGTCGTCGGCCGTCGCGCGTGAGACGTCCGCCCGGTCCGCGATCTCCTGTACCGGCGTCGGCTCGTCCAGCAGCTCCGCGACGTGCCGGACGCGCTCACGCCCGCTCATGGTCTCTCTCCACGGTTCGGACTCCGAGTCGCCCATTCGACTTGACGTTGTACCGCTGAGCTCGAATAATTTTGTATAGTTCAGATATTCAGACGGAACCGGTTCCGCGAACGCAGCGGTCGGAGCGGGCGCTAATTTGGCCCCAGCGGCGCCGCACACTCGCGACAGTAGCGAAATCCGGCCGCGTTTTCGGCGCCGCACTGCGGACAGGTCGACCGCGCCGCTCCGTCAGCCTCCGGGTCCGCCGGATCGCGGTCGTAAACGGGGTCCTTGGTGTAGCGTTCGAGCTCGCCCTCGCGTCGCTTCCGGCTGCGCTCGCGGGCCTCGCGGAAGATCCGGACGAGAGCTCGGGCCCCGACGCCGAGCGCGACGAGCAGCAGCGCGCCCGCCGCGACGAGGTAGGCCGTGCCGACGTCGAGCATGGGTCGGCTACGGGCCGCAGCCGTAGATAATGTGGGATGTCAGCACGGACCGCGACGGATCGGCCGGCGCTCGGGAGGAGGGCCGCGGCTCACTCGTCGCCGACGAAGACGGTCGCGAGGCGGTCGCCGCAGTGCGGACAGTTCAGCGTCTGCCACGTGTCGGGGTCGAGGTCGCCGAACGGCTCCGACCGGCGGGCGTCCGCGACGGCGACGCTCGCGCCGCACGTCTCGCAGTCGTAGGTGTCGGCGTCGGTCATACTTCGAGCGAGTACAGCGCGGTCGCCGCGAGGATGCCCGCGGTCTGTCCGGCGCCGACGAGCGCGATTCCCGCGACGGTTCCGGTCGGTGAGCCCGCGAGCGCGGCGACGACGGCGCCCGTGACCGAACACGCGGCGGCGACGTGGTGGACGACCGAGCGCGGGACCGCCGGGTCGCGCAGGCCCGTGTAGACGAACGCGGGCGCGGGCAGCAGCATCCAGCCGTAAAAGGCGACGGCGAGGAGCGCGTCGGCCGGGAGCGCGGCCGCGAGCGCGGTCCCGTCGCGCGCGAGGAACCCGGCGACGCCCGCGAGCGTGACCGGCGTGCCCGCGAGGATGGCCAGCTTCCACGCGCGCAGGACGCCCGTCGCCATGTCGCGCCACGAGGCCGCGACGAAGGCGACGAGCAGGGCGCTCATGACGACGTGGGCGACGAACAGCGCGTGCGAAGAGACGACGCCGAGGACGGCTCCCGCCGCAACGGCCCACGCCGCCGGGACCAACAGCGCGGGACCGTTCTCGCGGAGCGTCAGGCCGGGGCCGCTCGCTCGATGCGCGTGAGACACACGCCTCGCTTTCGCGGCCGGAGACATAAACGTCGGCGTCGGACTGGGCGGCAGAGAACTCGACGGATCGGCCAAGCCCTCGATACAAGTCCGTCGTACGGCCAGTTATCGTCAGTAGAACTCGAGTTTTCGAAGACAAACGTTCGGAGAGAGACGTGGTAACTGTACACTCGCAATTCTTATGCCCGACCGGGCTCTGCCTTTAGTCGCAATGGCGACCGGAAAGGTTGATTTCTTCAACGACACTGGCGGCTACGGATTTATCGAGACTGACGACGCGGACGACGACGTGTTCTTCCACATGGAAGACGTCGGCGGCCCGGACCTCGAAGAGGGCCAGGAGCTCGAGTTCGACATCGAGTCCTCCGAGAAGGGCCCCCGCGCGACCAACGTCGTTCGGCAGTAAGCCGATCCGAGAAGGTGGGTCGGTCGGCTGACGCCGAACGCGACTCTGACACACGGTACCAAGCGTTCTCGTCCGCGTCGCGGGCTCACGTCCGCCGCGGCCGTATTTTATTCCCGACCAGCGCACCGCTCGTCGCGCGTGCGCCGTCGGGCTTCGAACGTCAACGCGAGCGACCGCGCTCGCTCAGATATGCTGGCCGAAGAGCCCGCGGCCCTTCGTCACCTCGACGTCGCCCTCGACCTTCGTCTGACAGGCGAGGCGGACGTCGTGGCTCGGGTGGTGCGGCGGGAGCCAGAGGCGGGCGCGCTCCTTCTTGCTCGGCTCGCTCACCTCGCCGTCGACCTGGACCGCACAGGAGCCGCACGAGCCGGCGCCGCGGCAGTTGAGCTGCTCCATCTTGCCGTTGTAGACGGAGAGACCGGCCTCCTTGAGCACGTCGCGCAGGTTGGCGCCCTCCTCGCACTCGATTTCCTCGCCCTTGTAGGATACGGTAGGCATGTGAGTACACGGTACGCGAGCGATCCACAAAGAGTCTGTGTCCGCGGCGCGCGCGGCGGAATCGGGCGCGGAGACGGCGTCGTCCCGCGATACCGGTCGTGTGCCGAGCGTCGGACGCCGACGGGGCGTTTTTTACCCTCGGCACCGCAGGGTGGCACAATGGGACTCAGGTGTCTGCTCGGACACGACTTCGGCGAACCCGAACTCCGGCGGGAGCGCGAGGAGGACGGCGACGAGGTCGTCACGACCGTCAAGGAGGTGAAGACCTGCGCTCGCTGCGGCGAGACGCAGATCGTCAGCGAAAACACCGAGGTGACGACGATGGAGCAGCTCGCAGACGAGGCCGCCGCGAACGCGGCCGGCGAGAGCGACGCGGGCGCGGCCGCGACGCCGGAAGGCGGCAGCGGTCCGAGCCCCGCCGAGGGGACGACGCCGGACGCGGCGTCGGGGACCGTCGACGCGGACGACGCGGGGACCGGCGCCGGCGGACTGACGCTCGACGAAGAGCCCGGGGCGGGGAGCGACGACGCCGTGATCCTCGACGACGGAGCCGACGACGAGGGGACCGAAGCCGCCGACGGGGAGGCGTCCCCGGAAGCGGGCGACGCGCCGGCGGACGCGTCGGAACCCCCCGACGCCGCGGGGGCGTCTGACGCTTCGGGCGGTCCGGACCCGGCGGACGAGGACGCGGAGCTGTTGGACGCGGGCGAGGAGTCGGCGTCGGCTTCGTCCGCCTCCGCCGCGTCATCCACGACGGACGCCGCGCCGGAATCGGTGTCGAGCGACGAGACCGACGCGGAGAGCGACGACGGCGTGATCCTCGACGAGGAGGAGGAGGAATCGGGCGACGACAGGGAGCGGGGCGCGTGGCCGTCCGTCGACGAGGACGACGGCGACGCCGACGGCGCGACCGCCTGGCCCGACCACGGCGGCGAGGACGAGGGGTTCAGCGCGGAGGTCGGCGAGGGCGGCGACGCGGGCGTCGAGTTCGGCGGCGGGCTCACCCCGGAGGCCGCTGAGGAGCCGGCGGCCGAGGACGGGGAGGAGACGGAGTACGTCGAGGCCCCCGACGACGCGGAGAGCGTCGCGTTCGACGCCGGCGACGGGGGCGAGACGGGCATCACCCGCGGCGAGAGCCCCGAGCTGGAGACGATAGGAGACGACGGGCCGACGGAGTACTACTGCCCCGAGTGCGGGATGGTCCGGGCCGCGGACGGGAGTTCGATGCGCGCTGGCGACATCTGTCCGGAGTGCAAGCGCGGGTACGTCGACGAGCGGCCTCAGTAGACGGACGGAAAAGAGCGCCGCGTCGGCGGTCGAACCCGCCGAGCGGCCGTGACGAAACTGGTTTACGCCGGCCTGTCGAACGGTCGCGGCATGAAGGAGTACAAGATGCGCCGCGGCGAGCATCTGGACGATCGCATGCCGGACCTGAAGGGCTCTATCGAGGAGTACTTCGGCGAGGTCACCGACACCGAGGAGTGGCAGGGCCACGAACTGTACGTCGTCGAGGACCCCGAGAACCCGGTGTTCGATCGGATCGTCGCGGGCGCCGCCGAGTACGGGAGCAAGAAGGACAAGCTGGCGGTCCACTTCGAGGAGCGGCCCGCCGAGGACGTCATCGCCGAGGGGAACGCCGAAGCCGCCGCGGACGCCGTCGACGCGAAAAACGAGTTCCTCCTTGAGGCGACCGGCCGCGACGCGAAGTCCCGCCGCGACTCGCTGAAGCGCGAAGTCGAAGACGACGCGCCCGACTACTGATCGGGTTCCCCCGCAGTCGTCGCCGCCATTCTCTGGTCGAGAGCCGTTCGAGAGGCCCGCAGCGCCCCGCTCGTCCGACCGGAACCGGTCGAGGACGTCGTCTCGCGGCCGAAACTGTCTCGCTGGCGGGAGAGTGTCAGGATCGATCGCATAAAAGTTAATTCAGAACTGAGTTAAAACTCCGACAGTCTTAAACCGACAGGGCGCGAAGAGGAGGTATGAGCATAGAAACGATTGTTCTGGCGGTCGGCAGCGAAGACGAGAAACGCACCGAGCGGCTCGCGAACGAGATCATCGCGCTCGCGGGGCCGGCTGACGCCGAGGTCGTGTTGACCCACGTGTTCGACGAGGAGGAGTTCGACGAGACCCGCACGAAGCTGGGCTTCGACCCGGATAGCGAGAACTCGACGCCCGACGACGTCGCGGAGCGACACCGGACCACCCGAGACCTCTCGAAGGCGCTGTCGGCGGCCGGCGTGCGCCACTCGGTCCGCGGCGCGGTCGGCGACCTCGCGGACGAGGTCGTCGAGACCGCAGAGGGGCTCGAGGCCGACCGCGTCGTCGTCGGCGGCCGGCGGCGCTCGCCGACCGGGAAGGCCGTCTTCGGCAGCGCGGCACAGGAGGTCATGCTCTCGGCGCCGTGTCCGGTGACGTTCGTCCGCGAGACGGCGTCGTAACGCGGTTTCGCGGAAACGGCTCGGTTCTTTTCCCTCGCTCGACCGCCCGAAGCGTCCCGCTTAAGTGAGACGGGTCCGCGCTTACACCCGATGTACTACGTGGGCGTCGATCTCGGGGCGACGAACGTCCGGGCGGTCGTCGGCGACGAGACCGCGGCGGTCCTCGGCTCCGCGTCGCGAGGCACCCCGCGGGGACCGAACGGCATCGCCGTCACGGAGGCCGTCCTGGAAGTGGTCCGTGGGGCCTGTACCGACGCGGGAATCGCGCCGAGCGAGGCGGTCGCGGCCGGGATCGGCTCGATCGGCCCGCTCGACCTCGCGGAGGGAGTGGTCCAGGGGCCAGCGAACCTCCCGGACACCGTCGAGCGAATCCCGCTCGTCGGGCCGGTCGGGCGACTGCTCGACACCGACGAGGTGTACCTCCACAACGACACGATCGCGGGCGTCATCGGCGAGCGGTTCCACTCCGAGCGCAACCCCGACGACATGGTGTACCTCACCATCTCCTCGGGGATCGGCGCGGGCGTCGCCGTCGACGGAAACGTGCTCTCGGGGTGGGACGGCAACGCCGGCGAGGTCGGCCACATGACCGTCGACCCGCACGGGTTCATGACCTGCGGCTGCGGGCTCGACGGCCACTGGGAGGGGTACTGCTCCGGCAACAACATCCCGAAGTACGCCCGCGAGCTGTACGAGGAGGACCCGATCGAGACGAGCCTCCCGATCGAGGACCCCGACTTCTCCGCGGTCGACGTGTTCGAGGCCGCGGGCGAGGACACCTTCGCCGACCACGTGATCGATCAGGTCGCCCACTGGAACGCCATGGGGATCGCTAACGTCATTCACGCGTACGCGCCGCTCGTCGTGAGCGTCGGCGGCGCGGTCGCGCTCAACAACCCCGACCGGATACTCGATCCCATCCGCGAGAAGCTCCCGGAGATGGTGTTCATCAACGTCCCGGAGGTGCGGCTCACCGACCTCGGCGACGACGTCGTGGTGAAAGGCGCCCTCGCGAGCGCGCTGACTGGCGGCACCGGCGACCGCTCGCGGGTCGAAAAGGCGCCCTGACGGCGGAAGGCGGAAACGAGGCCGGTTTCGCCCTTACTGTTCGAACTCGTCGAGCTCCGGTTCGACGTCCTCGCCCACCTCGTCGCGCGTGTCGAGGTACGCGTCGCGGTACCGCCAGATCTTCCGGAGGAGGACGTACCCGAACGCGCCCTGGAAGACCACGACGAAGCCGAACAGCGCGACGACCTGCGGGAGGCCGAGCAGCTGCGAGGCGACGCCCGTCACCGGGCCGACGAGCGTGTTGTACAGCGCGTGGATCGCCGCCGCGAGGACGAGCCCCTTGACGATGATGGGGCCGCGGTTCCCGGGGTTGAACTTCGCGAGCCCGAGGTAGTAGCCCGCGAACGCCGAGTAGACGACGTGGCCGGGGCCCGCGAGCGCCCGGAGCGCGGCGATGCCGTCGCCGGCGCCGAGCGCCGCGATCCCGACCGTCAGCTCCGCCATGTCGACGTTCTGGGCGATGTACACGAAGTTCTCGATGACGACGAATCCGAGCCCCGCGATGGCGCCGTAGACGGCGCCGTCGATGACGGCGTCGAACCGGGCGTCGGTGTACGCGTACAGCCGCACCGCGAGCAGCTTCACCGACTCCTCTATCGGGCCGACGACGACGAAGAAGAACACGACGAGCCCGAGGAAGCCGAACGGCCGGAAGTACGGCTGGAGCACGCTGTTCAGGACCGCCGCGAACGTCGCGGTGAGGATCGAAAGCAGGAACGTCGCCACGAGGAGCGACAGCGGCTCGGCGGTCGTGACGTCCGAGACGTACACGTAGGCGGCGAGGCCGAGCGCGGGGACGGCGGAGAGCCCGAGGAGGATCGCGATGGCCGGGTCGAAGACGAGCCCCAGCCCGAACGAGCCGACGATCGCGAGGAGTCCGACGAAGGCGACGAAGACGACCAGCGCCTTCGCCGAGCGAGTAATGAACCAGTGTAACGCGACCGACAGCCCGTCGAGGGAGGTCCGTTCCTCCCAGGTCGCGACGTCGTAGAGGTCGCGGTCGTCGTCGGCCCGGGACGCGATCGGGTCCTCGTCGGATGGCATGGCTCCCGTTTGCCACCCGGGTGACTTAATTACTGGGCGGCACCCGAGCGGCGTCCGGCGATGAGCGGGCGGAAGCGGCGCAGCCGACAGCGTTGAAACGGCGGCGCCCGAAGGCGGGGTATGCACTTCGATCCACGGGTCCAGCGCGCCCTCCGAGAGGCCGGGCTGGACGCGGACGCCGTCGCCGACGCCTCGGACCGCGTCGCCGAGCTCGTCGCCCGCGACGCCGACCGACTCCGAGCGTTCTTCGACGCGGACGCAGCCTACTACTCCGACATGGATATGGCCCACAGCGCGTCCGAGACGCAGGAACACGCGACCGCCGACGTCGACCTGTTCACTCACGGGAGCGACCTCCGCGGCTACCTCTCGCTCGACGGGTGGGGCGTCCCGGTCGAGGGCGGACGAGTCCTCCGCGAGGGCGACGGCGGCGACCCCGTCGTCGTCGAGCTCTCGCTCGGCGACACGGTGAACGACCGGGTGCGGTTCGCTCGCGAGCGCGGGGAGCTCTGAGGATGCCGCGAGCCCGCGTCCGCGGCATCTACGCGACGGCGCTCACCGCGCGCCTGCTCGACGCCGGCCACGACGTCGTCGACGCCTCGCCGCCGATCCGTCGGCGCTTCGACGCCGCGTTCGGAGACGACCCGCCGGACGTCCGGATCGAGACGAGCGGCGATCGGCAGGGCGTCGGCGCGCACGGCGACACCGACGCGGTCGACGCGGTTCGGGGCCTCCTGACCGACGCCGGCCGCGACGCGCTCGCGTGGGCGGACCCGACGCCGCCCGGCGCGGTCCTCGACGGGGAGGTGACGGAGACGCTCGGCGGCGGCGCGGTGGTGCGGCTCCGGACCGACGACGATACCGCCGAGGGGTACCTCCCGTACGGCGCCGTCGACGACCGGGTGGAGACGGGCGACCCGGTCCGCGTTCAGGTGCGCGAGTCGGCGGCGCCGTGGACCGACCGGAGACTAGAGCTCGCCGGGGAACTCCGGGTCGGCGGCGACCTCGTCGCGCTCGAACCGGGATCCGGGACGCGGGTCAACGTGCGAGACGACGAGGCCGCCCGCGAGCTGTCCGGGATGCTCGACCTGCTCGACCTCGAACCGCCCGAGGGGTGGCGCGCGGTGTGGCGACCCCCGGCCGTCGACGCCGACACCGAGGCGCTGACCGCGGGGCTCGACGCGGCGGTCGACGCCGCCGAGGAGCTACGCGCGGCGGCGGGTTCGGGAGACGAGACGGGGTCGGGGCTCGGCGTACTCGACGACGGAAGCCGGCTCCGCGAGGCGCCGGTCGCCGCGCCGAACGCCGGCGTCTGGGTCTGGTTCGGCCGCGAGAGCCGGTTCGGGCTCGACGACGCGCGCCGGACCGCGACCGCGACGATGCCCGGCCACCACCGCGTGAAGGCGGGCGCCGCAGACGCCTCGGCCGGGGTCGACCTCGCGGAGGCGCTCTGCGAGCCCGCCCCCGACGCCGAGTTCCCGTTCGCGGTCGTGACCGACGCGTTCGGGCCGCAAGAGGGCGACGCGCTCCGGATCGACCACGGGAAGCCGGACGGCCGGCTGATCACCCTCGGCGAGGCGACGGTGACGGGGGTCGACCCCGACGGGACCGTGGCCGTCGAGCGCGAGATGACCGGCGGCGGGACGTACGACGGGCTCGGGGTCGACCGCGTGGCCGGCGACGTCGCCGAGACGAGCCTGAAGGAGGGACGCTGGTGGTACCCGACGACGTACCGCGGCCGCGACGGGACCGTCCGCGGGACGTACGTCAACGTCTGTACGCCCGTGGAGGTGTTCCCCGACGCCGCGCGCTACGTGGACCTCCACGTCGACGTGGTGAAGCGCCCCGACGGAACGGTCGAGCGCGTCGACGACGACGAGCTCGACGAGGCGGTCGCGGCCGGAACGGTCCCCGAGCCGCTCGCCGAGAAGGCGCGGAGCGTCGCGTCGGCGCTTGAGAACGCGCTGTAGGGTAGGGAGCGAGCCCAGGACGCCCCCGCACGGCCCCGCACGGCCCCGAGACCTCCCCGCCGCGCCGACAGCTCGACTCGGTCGTTTCGAAATTCAATCACTTAGATTAGACACAATAACATTATTATTCATCGTATATACTGTGCGGGCAGAATGCGTGAAAAACAATCACAGCAGCCGTTAGACGGATCGACGCGGCGGGGGTTCCTCGGGAGCGTGGGGGCGCTGGTCGCCGCGGCCGCCTACTCGCGGGACGTGTCGGCCGACGACGCCGCGCCGGTGGCGAACCGCGAGGACGACCCCGTCCAGCGGATCGAGTCGCCGGACGGGTCGATCGCGGTCACCCTCGACGCCTCGGACGGGGTCCCGACCTACGAGGTCGCGCGGAACGGGACGACGTACGTCGGCCCGTCGGAGCTCGGCTTCGACTTCCGGAACCAGCCGGCGTTCGGCGCGAGCGCCGAGGGGTCGGGCGGTTCCGTCGCGGTCACGGGGACGGTCCGGGCGGTCTCGACCGAGGAGTGGGAGCCGGTGTGGGGCGCCTACGACGAGGTCTCGGCCGAGTACAACGCTCTCAGCGTCGGGCTCGCGGACGTGGGATCGGACGGGGGCGCCGCCGAGGACGCACGGACCGCGAACCTCCAGATCCGCGTCTTCGACGACGGTGTCGGCCTTCGGGTCGTCCTCGGCGAGGGGTTCGCGGCCAACTCGGGGAAGGCGGTGATCGACTCGGAGAACACCGGCGTCGACTTCGCCGACGACTACGACGCGTGGTGGATCGAGAACGCGGTGACGAACCCGCGGTTCGAACAGGAGTACGCGAACACGCCGCTGTCGGAGGTGTCGGCCGGGGTCGACGACCGGCGACCGAACGGCACGCCGATGCGGAACGGAGCGCACACGCCGCTCACCGTCGACGCGGGCGACGCGTACCTCAGCGTCCACGAGGCGAACCTCGACGACTACGCGGCCGCGACGCTCGCGCCCCGGAGCGACGACGGCGGGACGGCGTTCGCGACCGAGCTCACGCCGCTGCCCGACGGGTCGAGGGCCTCGCTGGAGCTCCCGGCGGCGACGCCGTGGCGCACGATACAGGTCGTCGACGGTCCGGGCGAGCTGATCGAGTCGCAGCTCGTCCCGCTGCTCGCGGACTCGCTCGACGAGGTCGCCCTGCCGAGCGGGGCGGGCAGGCCCGACACCGACTGGATCGAGCCCCGCAAGTACGTCGGCATCTGGTGGACGATGATAGCGGGGTCGGCCAACTGGGAGTACAGGACCGACGACGAGGTCGCGGCCGGGGGCGGCAACCCCGCCGCGTACATCCACGGCGCACGCACGGAGCGGATGAAGCGGTACATGCGCTTCGCGAGCGAGAACGGCATCGACAGCGTGCTCGTCGAGGGGTGGAACGAGGGCTGGAGCACCTACCCCGGCGACGGCTCCGGACTGGAGTTCGGCGTGGACGACTCCTACCCCGACTTCGACGTGCGGGAGGTGACCGACTTCGGCGCCTCGCTCCCGGAGCCCGTCGAGATGACGGCCCACAACGAGACGGCCGGCAACATCCCGAACTACGAGGACGCGGTCCTCGACGGGGACGCCTTCGCCGAGTACGACTCGGTCGGCATCAACTCGATCAAGAACGGCTACGTCGCCGACAGGGGGCTCGGCATCGACGGCGACGGCACCGAGGCGACCCACAACCACCACAACCAGCTCGCGGTGAACCACCATCGGCGGGTGATCCGCGAGGCGGCGGCGAACCGCCAGCTGCTGGAGATCCACGAGGGAATCAAGCCGACCGGCGAGATCCGCACCTACCCGAACGTGGCGAACCGCGAGGTCGTCAAGGCCCAGGAGTACGACGGGTTCGGCCAGCTGGGGTCGAACGTGGGCCGCGACCACCACGTCACGCTGCCGTTCACGCGGAACCTCGCCGGCCCGGTGAGCTACCAGCCCGGCATCTTCGACATCACCTTCAACGACGACCGCGGCGACCAGATCCAGACGACGCGGGCGAAGCAGCTCGCGATGTACCCGACGTACCTCAGCGGCCTCCAGATGGCCGCCGACCGGATCGAGGGGTATATCGACGAGACGTTCGCGGTCGGCGAGGGGCTCCAGGCCGCCGCGGGCGATCTCGACGGGCTGGTCACCAGCGACAGCTGGCGCGACGCGTTCGGGACCAACTACGTCGCGGTCGATCCCAACCGCGCGCCGAGCGGGTCGTCGGTGTCGTTCACGGTCGAGGACGTGCCGAGCGCCGGGACGTACGACCTCCACCTCCGGTACGCGAGCGACGCGGAGGAGAACGCACAGCGGGTGAAAAACGCCGGCACCCCGCGGGCGACGCTGCGCGTCAACGACGAGACCGAAACGATCGAGCCCGACTTCACCGACTACTGGGACGACTGGCAGCTGTTCACGACCGAGGTCGAGCTCGACGCGGGCGACAACGAGGTCGCGATCGAGCTCGACTACGAGCAGGGCGACGACGGGTTCAGCGGCGACGTCGGCGGCTTCAACCTCAACACCGTCGCCGTCACCGACCCCGGCGAGCCGTCGCCGGTTCCGGCCGACTACGAGGGGTACGAGCCCGACGGCGAGAACTTCGACGCCGAGCCCGAGTTCGGCTTCATCGAGTCGGTCCCGGCCGCCGGCTGGGACGAGACGCGCGTCGTCGGCGCCGCGATCGGCGACTACCTCGCGATCGCCCGCCGCAGCGGCGGCGAGTGGTACGTCGGCGTCATGACGAACGGCGACGGCCGCGCAGTCGACGTGCCGCTCGACTTCCTCGCGCCCGGAAACTCCGGTAACGCGCCCGGCAACTCGGGTGACGCGCCGGGTCGCGGAAAGGGTCGGGGCAACGGCAACGGAAAGGGGCGGGGCAACGGCCGCGGCAACGGCAACGGTCGCGGCGGCCGGAACGGACCGAAGTACGTCGCGGAGATCTACTCGGACGCGGTCGGCGCCGGCGTCGACCTCGATCCGACCGGCGTCCGCGTCGACGAGGCGGTCGTCACGCCGAGTACGACCCTGCTCGCGTCGGTGGCCCGGAGCGGCGGGACAGCGGTCCGGCTGCGTCCCGCGCGGGGTCGCGAGATCAATCGGCTTCCCGAGTACGAGCGGCCGGAACAGGAGGTGGCGACGGTCGAGGTCGCCGACGAAGCGGACCTCGAAGAGCCGTTCATCACCGCGACCGGCTCCAACGACGCGGGCTTCGTCGGCGGGACGCCGGTCGAGATCTTTGTCGACGGCGAGTTCCAAGAGGTCGGCAACGTCAGACTTCCGCCGAACGCGACCGACGAGACGGTCGATCTCGGCTTCAGCATCTCGGGGATCGGTACGTTCGACGTCGTCGTCAGGGATGCCGACGGCGGAACGGAACTCGGCTCCGGGAGCGTCACGGTCGCGCCCGGCGACCTCGTCGCCGAGTTCACCGACCCGCGAGGGGACGACGACGGGCCGGGAGGGTACACCTACCCCACGGGCGGCGACTTCCAAGACGGCGCGTTCGACCTGCGCTCGTTCCGCGTACTGGAGACGGACGAGGAGTACCGGTTCGCCTTCGAGGTCGAGAACCTGTACGACACGTTCGGCGGGACGTTCTCGCCACACTACTTCCTGGTCTACTTACGCGATCCCGACGCGAGCGGCGGGCGGACGACGGCGCTCGACGACCTCGGGCTTACCGCTGAGTTCGCGCAGCCGTGGCAGTACCGGCTCGACGCCAGCGGGTTCGGTACGGGCTTCGCGGACGCGAGCGGAGAGAACGTCGCCACACCGGAGGTGTTCGCCAGCTTCGAGTCGAACACGGCCGTGGCCTCGATCCCGAAGTCGGCGGTCGGCGACGCCGATATCGCGGACTGGGAGGTGGTCCCGATCGTCGGCTCGGAGGACCGGGGCAGCCTGCGGGCAGTGGTCGAAGACGCCGGCGAGTTCGTCTTCGGCGGCGCGAAGGCAGGCGCGGCCGGCAACGCGCCCCGCGTGATCGACATGATCACGCCGGAGGGCGTCTCACAGTCCGAGGCGCTCGCCTACGACGCCGACACGCTCGCGTTGCTGCCGTTCACGCCGCTGTAGAGAGAAGAGACGCGACGGGAGCCCCCGTCGCGTTCAGAAGTGGTTCGCGGACTCGGTCTCGTGTTTCAGCTCGCCGCCGCGGCCGCCCTCGACGGTGGAGGCCCCGTTGTCACCGGAGGAGGCGGTCCGCACGGTGACGTTGTCGACCTCCTCGAAGTCCATGATGAGGTCGCGGCGGATGTTGTCGGCGGTGATGTTTGAGATGCCGCAGCCGGAGCAGGTGCCGCCGAGCTCGACGACGACCTCGCCGGTCTCGGGGTCCGCCTCGCGCACGACGCTCGTGCCGCCGTGCATCTGGATGATCGGCATCTGACCGACCATCCACTGCTCCACCCGGTCTGCGAGGCTCTCGTCGCTCTCGTCGCTCATTACCTCCAGTACAGCGCCGACGGTATGGAAAGTTGCGGTTTAGGAGCCTCGGAGCGCGACGAAAGGAACTGTGTCATCGTCGATGAGACGGAACGGCGCCCGGTGGGGCCGCGATCTGTCGGCGCAAGCGTCCCGGTCTATTTCGGTCGCCGGGGGCGCTACCGGTCCGGGTCGTCGCCCGAGTCCGCCGACTCGCCGGACTGGCTCGGGAGCCGCGTCGGGTCGGCCGCGTCCTCGCCGTTCATCGAGTCGTCGCGTTCGAGCAGGTAGAGGAGCGGGCCGAGCGCGGTCAACACGAGGACGCCGGGCAGGGGCGCGTCGGGGACGAGGACCAGCGTGACGAGGCTCGCGCCGCCGGTGAGGACGACGAGCGCGGCCCAGGCCGCCGGCGACCCGAGGTCGACGCCGACGCGGACCGCGTCGCGGTAGACGGCCGCGGCGATCAGCGCGACGGCGACGCCTCCGCCGCCGGCGACGAGCGCCGTGGTGACGGACATACGGTGGGTTGGGGCGAGACGCGAAAAAGGGTGTCGCGAGCGAGCGCGACCGGAGAGAGCGGAGGGCGAGGGAGAAGGGAGGGGAGCGCGGAGCTACGGCGCCTCGCCGGTCTCGATGCTGAAGGAGTCGCGCGGGTAGGCGACGCAGGTGAGCGTGTAGCCGTCGTCGATCTCGGCCTCCTCGAGCATCTGCTGGTTGTCGTGCTCGACGAAGTCCTCCGAGGGGCCGTCCGCGATCCGGCCGGCGCAGGAGACGCACTGGCCCTGCCGGCAGGCGTACGGGAGGTCCCACCCCTCGTCTTCGCCCTGTTCGAGGATGGGCTCATCGTTGGAGAGCTCGACCGTCTCGCCCTGCTTGACGAACTCGACCTCGAAGTACTCCACCTCGTCTTCGGGGATGTCGCCGGGGCCCGAGCTTCCGGTACCGCCCTCTTCGAGCTCGCCCTCCTCGCCCTCGGCGCCGCCGGCCGGGATGGCGCCGCCGCCGCCACCGCCGCCGATCGCGCGGTTACCCGGCTCCGGGAACTCCGTCTCGGGGACCGCGGACGCGCGGTGTTCGAGGACTTCGTCCGAGATGTCGGTCGTGGGTTCCCACCCCGTCCCCCTCACCGAAGTGACGAGAACGACGAGCAGCGTCGCGACCGCCGCGAGCACGATCGCGGGGGGATTCACGATCGCCACGAGCACGATCGCCAGTGGGTTGAGCATACGAGGGGATATGGAGAGGTGGTTTAAGGCCGTTTTGATCGGTCCAACGAGTCGAGACCGGGTCGGGGCCGAAACCGCGGCGGATCGCCCGAGCTCACGCCGCGGAGCGGTCCATTTATCGGCCGAGCGGCCGACGGGACGCCCATGGAAGTGAAATCCCGGCACCACCTCCGGAGCGACGAGATCACGGCGATCCAAGAGGCGGTCGCCGACCACCTCGGGGTCGACATCGACGGGGAGGCCTTCGAGTTCGTCGAGTTCGTCGACGCCGGCTACGAGCTCGTCTTGGTCGACGGCGACCCCGCCGTCTTCTACGTCGACGACGACGAGCCGTTCCTCACCGTCCGGGGCGCGAACGACTACGACCCGGAGACGGGCGTCGTCACGGTCGACGCGGGCGCGATATCCTTCGTCTCGGACGGCGCCGACGTAATGCGCCCGGGGATCGTCGAGGCCGACCCGGAGATCCGCGAGGGCGACCTCGTCGTGATCGCCGAGGAGACCCACGGGAAGGTGCTGGCGGTGGGCCGAGCGATGGCCGACGGCGACGAGATGGTCGGTGACAGCGGGAAGGTGGTCGAGTCGATCCACCACGTCGGCGACGACCTCTACGAGTTCTCGGTGTAGCGCTCGGGCGGCGACAGTGCCGACTGTTTATAAATGAACGACGCTGTGGCGCGTGCCTGCGAGCGGCCGCCCTCGCGGCTGGGGCTTTGGCGGTGTCTACCACCGATCTGTCGGCAGCCATTTATAAGTAAACGGCTGTGGCTTCGGCGGTGTTCGCCGCCGATTCGCACGCAGTCATTTATAAACGAGCGGAATCACACCCACCGACCACGAGCCAAACGAACTCGCGATCGCTCCGCGTCTTTTAATCGCCTCGCCCGCGAGTCCCGACGTGATGACCGGGATCCGGGTGCTCAGCTACAACGTCCGCTACGCCAACCGGGGCGACCACCACGACGCCTGGCACGACCGCCGGGACGCCGTCGCGCGGCTCGTCCGGTTCCACCGCCCCGACGTCGCCGCCTTCCAGGAGCCGCTCCCCGGGCAGCGCGAGGACCTCCGCGAGCGGCTCCCGGCGTACGAGTTCGTCGGTCGCGGCCGCGAGGCCGGCGGCGAGGGCGAGGGGTGCCCGATCGCGGTCCGGAACGACCGCTGGGAGGTCGTCGAGGGTGACACGTTCTGGCTCTCGGAGACGCCGGGAGAGCCCTCGACCGGCTGGGACGCGTCTCATCCGCGGATCGCGACGTGGGCACGGGTGCGCGCCCGCGACGGCGACACCGCGGTTCGCGTTATAAACACGCACTTCGATCACGTGAGTGCCCGCGCGAGGCGCGAATCCGCCCGCCTGCTCCGCGAGCGACTCCCGCCGGTAGCGACGTCGGACCGGACCGGCGGCGACCCCGACGAAACGCCCCCCGTCGTCCTCGTCGGCGACCTCAACTGCACGCCGGGGTCGGAGCCGCACCGGATCCTCGTCGGCGACGGCTCGGAACCCGACGAGAAGGGCTCCGCGACGCCGGTAGACGACGACGCCCGCCCGCTCCGCGACGCCGCGGCCGCCGCCGACCTCCGGCACGGCCCGGAGACGAGCCTCACCGACTTCGCTCGCCTCATCGACGGGCGCCGGATCGACCACGCGCTCGTCTCGCCCGAACTCTCGGTCGAGGCGTTCGCGACGCTCGCGGACCGAGACGATCGCGGCCGGTACCCGTCCGACCACCTGCCGATCCTCGCCCGGCTGTCGGTGTAGCGAGCGAACGCTACTCGCCGTCAGCGGCTCCCGCGTCGTCGCTCGCTTCCTCGTCGGCGGTGTCGGCGTCGGTATCAGTCTCCTCTTCCGCCTCCTCTTCGGCGTACTTCTCTAAGATCGTCTCGTAGCCGCGCTTGGCGGTCTCGTACGTCTCGCGGAGGTCTGCGACCGGCGTCTCGCTCGCGTCGACCCGGAGGTCGTTGTAGTAGGCGTCGTCCGCGTCCTCCTCCGTGTTCCGGACGAGCAGCGCGGCGGACTGCACTTCGAGGTCCTCCCGCTTGTCGCCGCCCGCGGCGTGGCCCGCGGCGAGGGCGTCGATCAGCCGCTCGGCGAGGGGCGCGTCGCCGTGGGCGTCGGACTCGTAGGCGGCCGCGGTGTCCTCGATCACGTCCTCGCCCGTCAGGAGGTTGCCCGCGACGGTGTAGTTCTGCCCTTCTCGGTGGCCGTACCAGCCGTTACACTCGTCGCCGGAGAACGCGAACGTCCCGTCGGCGTCGACGCCGTGGAGCTGACGCTGGGCGCTCCCCTCGTCGGCGTTCAGGAGCGCTTCCAGCGCGTCGTCGACCGCGAGCCCGTCGCCGAGGTACTCGATCCCCTTCCGCCCCAGCTCGACGTTGACGAGCGACTGGGTCGCCACCGCGCCGTCCGAGGAGGCGAACGGACAGAGCGTGCCGACGCCGGGCAGGCGGGTGGTCACCGCCACGCCGAACCGGATCTGGTCGCCGCCGTCGTCGTCGGTGTACCGCTCGCGAACGCAGATGCTGAACGTCACACGCGTACTGGGGCGGCGGCCCGCAAAAGAGTGGGTTCCGGGGGCGAGCTTTCCGGTTCTCGGGCGGGGGGTGAAACGGACGGCGCGCGCGAGCGATCCGCGAGGGTCCGAGGTCCGCGCCCGCCGTGGATCTCACGAACCCCGGATAAAACCGGCCGACGGACCGTCACCGATCGGGGCGAATCCGGGGACTGCGACGGCGCCGAACGGATCGAGCGGGATGTGAACTGGCGACATACTTATCCGTGCCAATCCCTCCCACATATATAGCCTCGGATACGGGCGAGGCGATCACCGGCACCGACGCGCGCCTCCGACGACGCGCCGCTCGCGGCTCGACGAGTTGCCGACACGCGCACGGAGAGCGACAGCTCCGGCCGTCGCGTCGGACGCCGGCGACGTCGCCTCGCCGTCCGAGCGAACGTGATACGATGGCAGACCGACACACGCTCGAACGGCTCAGCGAGGAGTACCGGACGGAGGTCCCCGACGACCTCAGAGCGGCGCGCTCGTTCGACTGGTACCTCGACGCGCTGTACGACGACCCCCGGATCGCGCGGAACGCCCACCAGCGCGTCGCGGACATGTTCGACCACTACGGGACGCGCTACGACGAGGAGCGCGGCGTCGTCGAGTACGCGCTCGCCGCCGAGGACCCGCTCCACGACGGCGAGAACGTCTTCTACGGCCGCGAGGTCCACGAGGCGATCCACGAGTTCGTCAACAAGGTGAAGTCCGGGGCCCGCGGGCTCGGCCCCGAGAAGCGGATCAAGCTCCTGCTCGGCCCGGTGGGCTCCGGCAAGTCCCACTTCGACTGGCTCGTGCGCCGCTACTTCGAGGCGTACACCCGCGAGGACGCCGGCCGGATGTACACCTTCCGCTGGGTCGACCTCTGTTCGGTGATCGACGACCAGGACCCGGACGACGACACGGTCCGCTCGCCGATGAGTCAGGACCCGCTCGTCCTCCTCCCGAAGCCGCAGCGGCAGGCGGTGATCGACGACCTCAACGAGCGGCTCGACGCCCCCTACACGCTCCGGAACGACCAGCACCCGGACCCGGCCTCGGAGTTCTACCTGAACGAGCTGCTCGCGCACTACGACGACGACCTGGAGCGCGTCCTCGACGAACACGTCGAGGTCGTCCGGCTCGTCGCCGACGAGAACCGCCGGGAGTTCATCGAGACGTTCGAGCCGAAGGACAAGAAGAACCAGGACGAGACGGAGCTCACCGGCGACGTCAACTACGCGAAGCTCGCGGTGTACGGCGAGTCCGACCCGCGCGCGTTCGACTACGCCGGCGCGTTCTGTAACGCCAACCGCGGGCTCTTCTCCGGCGAGGAGCTGCTGAAGCTCCAGCGGGAGTTCCTCTACGACTTCCTCCACGCCTCCCAAGAGTCGACGATCAAGCCGAAGAACAACCCCCGGATCGACATCGATCAGGTGATCGTCGGCCGGACGAACATGCCGGAGTACCGCGAGAAGACCGGCGACGAGAAGATGGAGGCGTTCAACGACCGCACCAAGCGGATCGACTACCCCTACGTGCTGGAGTACGGGAGCGAGGCGAAGATCTACGAGAAGATGCTCGACAACGCCGACGTGCCCAACGTCCACGTCGAGCCGCACGCCTTAGAGATGGCCGGGCTCTTCGGCGTCTTGACCCGCTTGGAGGAGCCGAGCGACGAGACGGTGACGCTCGTGGAGAAGGCGAAGGCGTACAACGGCGAGCTCGAAGACGAGGAGATCGACCGGCGGAAGCTCCGCGAGGACGCCGCCGAGTCCGCCGACGTCGGCGAGGGGATGGACGGCATCTCCGCGCGCTTCGTCGGCGACGAGATCGCCGAGGCGATCATGGACGCCACCCACCGCGAGCGGGGGTACCTCTCGCCGCTGTCCGTTTTCGACCACTTCGAGGCGAACCTCGGCGGGCACGGCTCGATCGCGGCCGAGGACCTCGACCGCTACGAGCGCCTGCTCGACCGCGTCCGCGAGGAGTACCGCGAGCGCGCCATCGAGGACGTGCGCCACGCGTTAGCGTACGACGTGGACGAGCTCCGCCGACAGGGCGAAAAGTACATGGACCACGTGATGGCGTACATCGACGACGACACCGTCGACGACGAGCTGACCGGGCGGGAGACGGAGCCGGACGAGACGTTCTTACGCGCCGTCGAAGAGCAGCTCGACGTGCCCTCCGACCGGAAGGACGACTTCCGACAGGAGGTGTCGAACTGGGTGTCGCGGCGCGCCCGCGAGGGGCGCGGGTTCGACCCGCAGGAGAACGACCGGCTCCGCCGCGCCCTCGAACGGAAGCTGTGGGAGGACAAGAAGCATAACATCAACTTCTCCGCGCTGGTGTCCGCGACCGACCTCGACGACGACGACCGGAGCGACTGGGTCTCGGCCCTGGTCGACCGCGGCTACTCCGAGGACGGCGCCGCCGAGGTGTTGGAGTACGCGGGCGCGGCCGTCGCGCGCTCGGAGATCGAAGACGGCGGTGGGTGAGATGAGCGATCGAACCCGAAACGACGGCGATGGGTTCCTCGACGCCGCCGACGAGGTGCTCCGCGGGGCGTACGACCCGCCGATGAGCCTCGCCGCCTACGTCGACCGCGTGCTGGAGAATCCGACCGCGGCCGCCTCCGGCGCGGGGTACCTCCTCGCGGCCGTGGAGTCGTACGGCACCCGCGAAGTCCGCGAGCGCGGCGAGACGCTCGACCGCTATCGGTTCTTCGACGACCCCGCGAACGACGGCGAACACGCCGTCCTCGGAAACACCCGCGCGCTCAACGGGTTCGTCGACGACCTTCGCGCGGCCGCGACCGGGCGGGGCGGCGACGAGACGATAGTCTGGGTCGACGGGCCGACCGCGACGGGGAAATCGGAGTTCAAGCGGTGCCTGATCAACGGCCTCCGCGCGTTCTCGAAGACGGACGCCGGCCGGCGGTACACCGTCGAGTGGAACGTCGCGGGCGCCGGGGGCGGCGTCGGCGGGGGCGGTGGCGCGGGCGCGGCGTCGCTCTCGTACGGCGACGGCGGCGACGCCGGGGAGTGGTACCGCAGCCCGGTCCAGTCGCACCCGCTGTCCGTCTTCCCCGAGGCGGTCCGGGAGTCGATCGCCGACGCGGTCGACGGCGACGCCTACCCGATCGCCGCCGACGTGGAGCTCGACCCGTTCAGCCGCGAGGCGTACGACCACCTGGAGTCGACCTACCGCGAGCGCGGGCGCCGCGACCTCTTCTCGGCGATCACCGACCGCGACCACCTCCGCGTGACGAGCTACGTCGTCGACGTGGGCAGCGGGATCGGCGTCCTCCACGCCGAGGACGACGGGACCGCGAAGGAGCGGCTCGTCGGCTCGTGGATGGGCGGCATGCTCCGCGAACTCGACTCGCGCGGGCGGAAGAACCCGCAGGCGTTCAGCTACGACGGCGTGCTCTCGCAGGGGAACGGCGTCGCCACGGTCGTCGAGGACGCGAGCCAACACGCCGACCTGCTCCGGCGGCTGCTCAACGTCCCCGACGAGCGCCGCGTGAAGCTCGACAAGGGGATCGGGATGGACGTGGACACCCAGCTGATCGTCATCTCGAACCCCGACCTCGACGCGGAGCTGGACCGGCACGCCGAGCGCGGCGACGCCGACCCGCTGAAGGCGCTGAAGCGCCGGCTCTCGAAACACGAGTTCCGGTACCTCACGAACCGCCGGCTGGAGGCGCGGCTGCTCCGGCGCGAGATCGCCGGCGCGACCGCGGTCGAGGAGTCGGTCGGCGAACCCGCCGAGCCGACCGGCGTCGGTCGGGGAAGCGGGCCCGCAGAGGGGGACCGGGACCCCGGCGCCGCGCCGCTGTCGATCGAGGTCAGAGAGTCCGACGGGAGCCTCGTCGAGCGCGAGCTCGCGCCGCACGCGGTCGGGGCCGCGGCGCTGTACGCGGTCGTCACGCGCCTCGACGCCGAGGACTCGCCGGGCGACCTCGACCTGATCGAGACCGCGGAGCTGTACGAGACGGGCGAGGTCCGGCGCGGCGACGACGCGGTCACCGTCGACGACGTCGCCCTCGCCGAGGGGGACGGCCGCAACGGGATCCCGGTCACCTACGCCCGCGACGCGGTCGCCGACCTGCTCGCGACGACGGCGGACCGGAGCCACCCCGACCTCCCCGTCGAGCGCGTGGTCACCCCGACGGACGTGCTCGACGCGATGGCGGAGGGGCTCGCCGACGCCCCCCTCTTCTCGCGGGCCGAGGCCGCGGAGTTCGAGGGGCGGCGCAGCCCGGTCGCCGAGCGGATCCGCGAGCGCCAGCGCGAGGACGTGGTCGACGCGATCCTCGCCGAGGAGACGGTCCCGACGGAGACGGTCGCCGAGTACGTCGAACACGTGTACGCGTGGGACGAGGACGACCCGACCGACCGCGAGCGCGAGGACGCGGCGCCGGACCCGCTCGCGATGAAGGTGTTCGAGACGGAGACGCTCGGGCGGTTCGACGAGAGCGACTACCGCGGGACCGACCCGGGCCGCGACGTCGAGCGGTTCCGGCGCGAGCGGGTGATCCGCGGGCTCACGCGGTACGCGTGGCGCAACCGCGGCGAGGAGTTCAGCGTCGACGACGTGGAGCTCGCGGAAGTGCCCGAGCTGAAGGCGGTGATCGACGCGAACGATCTCGCCGACGTGAAGCGGCGATTCCCCGACCTCGACCCCGCCGCGTGGGCCGACCCGCCCGCCGATACCGAGACGGAACGGGTGAAGGCCGACACGATCGACCGACTGTGCGAGCGGGGGTACAGCCGCGCGTCCGCGGAGCTGACGAGCCGCGCGGTGATGGAGGACGTGCGCGAGGAGTGGCCCGACGTCGACGCCGGCCGCGCCGGCGACGACGGGGATGACGGCGGCGCCGACCGGAACGGGGGTGGTGACCCGTGGGACTGACCGAGGACCGCGAGCGGTTCCGCGAGGTGGGCGAGAGCCGGCGGGAGGACCTCGCGGAGTTCATCAGCCGCGGCGACCTCGGCGGCTCCGACGCCGACCGGGTCAAGATTCCGGTGAAGGTGGTCGACCTCCCCGCGTTCGAGTACGACCAGCGCTCCGCCGGCGGGGTGGGACAGGGCGGCGACGGCCAGCCGCAGCCCGGCCAGCCGGTCGACCCCGAGCCGGGCGACGGCGACGAGGAGGGCGACCCCGGCGAGGAGGGCGGCGACCACGAGTACTACGAGATGGACCCCGAGGAGTTCGCCAAGGAGCTCGACGAGGCGCTCGGGCTCGACCTCGAACCGAAGGGGAAGCGGGTGATCGAGGAGGTGGAGGGCGACTTCACCGACACCGCCCGCGCGGGGCCGCGGGGGGCCCTCGACGTCGACGAGTTCTTCAAGCGCGGGCTGAAGCGCCACCTCGCGACCGACTTTGACGAGGCGTACGTCCGCGAGGGGCTGTTCGTCGCGGGCGCCGACGTCGACGACGTCTTCGCGTGGGCGCGCGAGCAGGGGATCCCGGTCTCCCGCGCGTGGGTCGCCGACGCGGCGGCGACGCTCGAAGGCGAGCGGGGCGAGCCGGTGGCGGCGCTCGACCGCTGGGAGAGCTTCGACGCGCTCGACGCCGAGGTCGACCGCGAGCCCGTCACCCACCGGATCCGCCGGGAGGGGCTCGACAGCGTCCCGTTCCGCCGGGAGGACGAGCGGTTCCGCCACCCGGAGGTGATAGAGAAGCGCGAGCGCAACGTCGTCGTGATCAACGTGCGCGACGCCTCCGGCTCGATGCGCGAGACGAAGCGGGAGCTCGTCGAGCGCGTGTTCACCCCGATGGACTGGTACCTCACCGGGAAGTACGACGCCGCCGAGTTCCGGTACGTCGTCCACGACGCGGAGGCGTGGGAGGTCGACCGGGAGGAGTTCTTCGGGATCCAGTCCGGCGGCGGCACCCGGATCTCCAGCGCGTACGACCTCGTGGAGGAGATCCTCGAGGAGTACCCGTACGGCGAGTGGAACCGGTACGTGTTCGCCGCTGGCGACTCCGAGAACGCCGGCAGCGACACCACCGAGCGCGTGATCCCGAAGATGGAGTCGATCGACGCCAACCTCCACGCGTACGTGGAGACCCAGCCCGGCGACGGCGCGGCGAACGCCCGCCACGCCGACGAACTCGAGGAGGCGTTCGGCGACGCCGACGACGTGGCGGTCGCGCGCGTCTCCGAGCCGGACGACGTGACGGACGCCATCTACGAGATCCTCAGCACCGAGTCGTCGGGCGACGGATCCGGGACCGCCGACGGCCGTGCGACGGGACGCGCGGACGGGGGTGAGCGGCGATGAGAGACGACCGGATCGAGGCGAAACGGGAGGCCGAGTCGCTCGACGAGCCGGCCCGCGAGGCGCGCGACCTCGCCGAGCGGCTCGGGCTGGCGCCGTACCCGGTGCGCTACTGGGTGGTCGACCACGACCAGATGAACGAGCTGATCGCCTACGGCGGCTTCCAGCGCCGGTACCCCCACTGGCGGTGGGGGATGAACTACGAGCGGCAGTCGAAGTTGGACCGCCACGGGCTGGGGAAGGCGTTCGAGATCGTCAACAACGATGACCCCGCGCACGCGTTCCTCCAGGAGTCGAACTCGACGGCCGACCAGAAGGCCGTCATCACCCACGTGGAGGCGCACGCCGACTTCTTCGCGAACAACGAGTGGTTCGGGCTGTACGCCGACCGCGGCGAGGGCGGCCCGAACGCGGCGGCGCGGCTGGAGCGCAACGCCGACCGGATCGCGGCGATCGCCGAGCGGACGGACGTCGACCGCGACGAGGTGGAGCGGCTGATCGACGCCGTGACCGCGTTAGAGGACACGATCGACCAGCACAGCCCGGTCGACGCCGCCCGGTCGGTCGAGGAGCCCGGCGTCGCGGCCGACGTGAGCGACGGTGACGACGACCCGCTCGCGGCGATCGAAGAACGGATCGACGAGCTCGACCTCTCCGAGGAGGTGCGCCGCGACGTGTTCGACGACGAGTGGCTGGAGGCGCGCGGCGAGGGCGTCGAGCCCGAGGAGCCGCGCCCGGACGTGCTCGCGTTCCTGCGCGACCACGGGAAGCGGTACGACTCCGACAGCGGGAAGGCGGTCGACCGCGAGCCGTGGGAGACCACCGTCATCGACGCGATCCGCGAGGAGGCATATTATTTTGCGGGACAGAAACAAACGAAGGTGATGAACGAGGGATGGGCCTGTGTCGCACCCGAAACTCCCGTCTTCACCGAGGGGGGACTCCTCCCGATGCGCGAGGTCGTTGATGATCTTCCCGCCGTATCGGACGGTGACGGGGCACAAGCCGTCTACGACTCCAACGTCATTTCGGATCACGACACCGTTTCGATCGAAACTCGACGCGGCTTCGAACTACGCGGCTCCGACAACCACCGGATCCGGAAACCAGACGGTTCGTGGGTCGAGCTACGAGATATCTCGAAAGGCGACAAGATCGAGATATCAGGTGGAGACGGTCTCTGGCCGACGAGTTACGTCGACGTCGACTGGCAGAACCCGGAACACACTACGCTCAACGACGTGGCCGCCGAGGCGGGCGTCTCGATCTGGACAGTTATGCGCTATCGTAAGACGGGGCGTGCGGAAAAGTCCGAGGCCATCGAGAGAGCATTTGCGTCGTACGATGGGGAGAATCAGAGCGTCGCGAAGAGCGATGTCATCGCAGTTCCCGATCAAGTGTCCGAGAAACTCGGACGGTTTCTCGGATTACTGGTCGGAGACGGACACGTTTCGGAAGCGTCCGGACAGGTCGGATTTACATCCGGCTCGAAGGCCAAAGCGGAGGAGTTCGCCGGATTGGCTGACGAACTGTTCGGTATCTCTCCGACCGTCTCCGAAGACGGGGCTCGATGGCGGACGTACATTTACTCCGCGAATCTGGTTCGACTGCTCACGGAGTGGTTCGATCTGCGAACGGGTGCCGCCGACAAGGTCGTCCCGAAGCCAGTCCTTCGCTCGCCGAAAACGGTCGTGAGCGAATTCCTTAGAGGGTTGTTCGATGCTGACGGATACGCCGGGGACCAGGGGGTGATACTCAGCAGCAAGAGCGAATCGGTCTCGAAGGTCGTACAGTTACTGCTGACAAACTTCGATATTATCTCACGCCGTCGAGAGCAGTCCGACGGCTGTTTCCACGTACATCTGACCGGCAAGTCCGCCGATCGATTCCATACGGAGATTGGGTTCGGCTACTCCTCTAAGGACGAAGCACTCGAGAGGTATGTCGACGAACTCGCGTGGTTCGAAACCGAAGAGTGGACTGACGAGGTCGTAAGCGTCGAAGAGGGAACCGGAGACGTATACGACATCTCCGTGGAGGAAACTCACCGATACGTGGGTGCCGGATTCATCAATCACAACTCGTACTGGGAGTCGATGATGATGGGCGGCGAGGGGTTCGCCGGCCCCGACGAGTTCCTCACGTACGCCGACCACATGTCCCGGGTGCTCGGCTCGCCCGGGCTCAACCCGTACAAGCTCGGCTTCGAGCTGTGGACGCACGTGGAGCTGCGGGCCGCCCGCCGGGAGGTGACCGACAAGCTGCTCCGCGTCGAGGGGGTGACCCCCGAGAACTTCCACTCACGGGTCGACCTCGACGAGGTCGCCGACCTGCTCGAACCCCACCCCGCAATCGCGGGCGCCGGCCCGGCGACGCTGGACGAGCTCGCCGACATGGCCGCCGACGGCGACCCGCGCGTCGACGCCGAGGCGGTCGACCGGGCGCTGTCCGCTCGGGAGGACTCCGCCAGCGGCGGTCCCGGCGAGGGCGAGACGGGCGGCGACAAGATCGACATCGAGCGCTACCCGTGGAAGCTGCTCACGCGCGAGGGGCTCGCCGAGCGCCACTACGTCCTCTCGCGGCCGGAACACCGGGGTGCCCTCCGGAACGTCTCCCGCGAGGCGCTCGAAGAGCAGGCGCGGTACCTGTTCGACGTGGACCGGTACGAGACGGTCGCGGCGGCGATCGACGACGTCGACCGCGCGGCCGGCTGGGACCGCATGTTCGAGGCCCGCGAGAGCCACAACGACGTGACGTTCATCGACGCGTTCCTCACGGACGAGTTCGTTCGCGAGGGGAACTACTTCACCTACGAGTACAGCCGGGCCACCGAGGAGCACCGCGTCGCCAGCGTCGACGCCGACGACGTCCGGAAGAAGCTGCTCCTCCGGTTCACGAACTTCGGGAAGCCGACAATCGTCGTGTTGGACGGGAACTTCCGGAACCGCGGCGAGCTCCTCCTGGGCCACCGGTACAACGGCGTCGAACTCGACGAGGAGCGCGCGAAGGCGACCCTGAAGCGCGTCTTCGAGCTGTGGGGGCGCCCGGTGAACCTCGCGACGATCCGCGTCGAGTACGACGACGGCGAGATCCGGCGCGCCAAGCGGCGCGGCGAGGAACCCGAGGGCACCGAGGTCGGCGTGCGGTTCCAGTACGACGGCGGCGAGGTGACGGAACACGACCTCGACGCCGAGACCGAAGCCCGGATCGCGGCCGACGACGTCGACTACGACACGAAGCCCGACGACTGGCTGGCGTGAGCCGGACGGGACCGCCGACGGCTTCGACGGCCTCCGCCCGTCGGACCCGCACTTATCCCCGTCCGGCGACAACGACCGACATGGACGCTCCGGAGACGGAGGCGGCCGAGCCCGAGGCCGACCGGTCGAGGTCGCTGCCGGACGGGACGTCGCTCGCCTTCGCGGACCGGGATCCGACGGCGCTCGACGACGCGACTGAGCTGTACCTCCTGGACCGGCACGCCGCCGGGGACGGCACCGTCCGGATCCAACTGATCGGCTGGGAACGCGACGGCGACGCGGTCCGCGTCGCGTACGCGCTCCCGACGGGCGAGCGCCTGTGCGACCGGTACCGCTGGCCGACCGCGGGCCGGTACGACGAGAGCGACTTCCTCGCGCTGGTCCGCGGACTCGGCTATCCACCGGGCGCCGCCGACCTCGTCGCGGGGGAGTACGCCCGGGCGCGGAACGAGAACGGCCGCTGGCGGATCGTGACCGGGCGAGGCTCGGGAGCGGGGAGAGACGCCACCGTCGAGAGCGGCGCGGAGGGCAACCGAGAGGCCGAGAGCCCGCCGGACGGACGGGCCGCGGCGCTAGACAGCACGGCCGGACTCGGGCGGTTCGTGCGTGGCGCCGACCCAATGGTTGCGGGGAGCGCGTCGGTCGCCCTGTTCGTCCTCGCGGTCGGCGTCCCGGCGATGCTGGCGACGCTGACGGGGGGACTCACGGCCGCGGCGACCGCGATCGGGACCGTGCTGTTCGCCACGGCGGTAACGACGCTGTGGCTGTCGGTCGCGGCGGCGTGAGCGGCGACCGGCGGCCGGGGCCGGGAGGCGGCTACGCGAGCGCGGCGACCAGCTCCGACACGGCCGCGACCTCCTCGTCGTTGATCCCGTGGCCCATCCCCTCGTAGATCCGCTCGTCGACATCGGCGCCGAGCGCCTCCAGCACCGCGGTCGTCTCGTGGACCCGTTCCTCGGGAATGTGCGGGTCGACGTCGCTACAGCCGACGAACGCGGGCGTGCCGGCGAGCGGGCCGTCGCCGTCAGCCGACTCATCCGCCGCGTCGCCGCCCGCGAGGTAGTCGTCGACGTCGACCGACTCGCCGATCAGCCCGCCGCTGAAGACGGCGAGCCCGCCGTAGCGGGTCGGGTTGCGGGCGACGAACTCGCTCGCGAGGCAGGCGCCCTGCGAGAAGCCGCCGACGAGGACGCGGTCGCGTGCGATCCCGGCGTCGACCGCGCGGTCGACCGCGGCGCCGACCGCCCGGAGCCCGGAACTCCGACCCGGCTCGTTGTCTTCGACCGGGGCGAGGAAGGAGTTCGGATACCAGGTGTTGCCGGCCGCCGCGGGCGCGAGTAGTGAGAGACCGGAGGTCTCTCCGACAGCCGGCGGTGAAGCCGCCGGCGAGAGCGCGACGTCGCGGTCGCCGGCCAGCTGCTCGCCGAGGTCGACGACGCTCCGAGCGGTCGCGCCGCGGCCGTGGACGAGCACGAGCGCCGCGTCGGCGTCGTCGAGCGGCGTCCCGGCCGTGACCAGCGGCTCGTCGCCGTGCGGGTCCTCGCCCGTGTGCGGTCCCGGAGCGCGGTCGGCCATCTCAGACCCCCACGCCGGCGTCGGCGTCGGGCAGGTCGTGTTTGTTCACGGGGAGACCGAGCTCTTCGAGGGCCCCCTCCATGTGGCGGTCCTGCGCGAAGTCGGCGCCGTCCTCCTCGCGGAGCCGCTGCGCGGTCGCGAGCACCTCGCCCTTCCGATCGTCGGGGATCTCGTACTTGTCGGCCGACAGCTCGATGACGAGCCCGTTGTTGTCCTGCGTGTAAATCGAGTGGAAGATGCCGCGGTCGAACACGTTGTACCCCTTCCCCGCCTCCTCGAGCGCCGCCATGATATCCTCGTACTCGTCGGGTTCGACGCTGAAACAGAGGTGGTGGACGGCGCCCGTGTTGACGCGCTGGCCGCGCGCGGACGCCCGCTCGTCGCTCACGAACACCGTGAGGATCCGGCCGTCGCCGGTGTCGAAGAAGAGGTGCGTCTGCGAGGGGTCGTCGAGGTTCGGCTGCCGCAACACGAGCGGCATCCCGAGCAGGTCGCGGTAGAAGGCGAGCGTGTCCTCCTCGTTGCTCCCCCAGACCGTGATGTGGTCGGTGCCGCTGGTGTGGAACGGTGCGTCCGGGAGCTCCGACGTGACCGAAGCCGGCTTCTCGTCGCTCATACCGATCGAAAGGCGACCGAGCCGTATAAAAACGAGAGGGACGGGACGGTGACCGGCTGACACCGGTGTTATCTGGCCGACCTCCACCGAGGAGGTTGCCGTCGGACTCCGCTCGGCAGCACCGTCACCGCTGCCAGACTGGCGGCGCGACGCCGAGCGTCCGAACGACGACGGGATACGCGACGGCGATGGCCAAGACGATCAGCAGCGACGCCGCGAGCCCGAGTCCGCCGAGGACGCGCTCGACGACCGCCAGCGCGGCGAACATGGCGACGAACATCACCGCCCAGTGGGGCGCGAGCTGTCGCACCTTCTCCGTTGCCGAACTCATGGTCGCGATAGCGGTCCCGACGGGTAGTGACTGTCGGTAGAACTCGGGTAGCGGAGCGGAACCGAACGAAAACGCCGGTCGGCGGTCAGTATCGCGACGGGATGAACGCCATCCCGGCGAGCATGATCGACGACAGGACCGAGAGGACGAGAACGCGCGAGAGACCGCTGTTGTACTGGTTGAACCGCTCTATCTCGGAGACCTGCGCCTCGTACGCCTCGATGTCGGTCGACATCCGAAGCGTCGACGCGTCGGGGAAGTGCGCGACGTACTCCGTGTCGCCGATCGTCACCGTCGACTGCTGGGCGAGCTCGACCGTCTCCGTCTCGGTGGTCTCCCACACGAGGACGGCCCCGTCGGCCGTCACGTCGTCGACCGTGACCGTCTGCCCGTCGTACCCGAGCGTCTCGCCCGTCGCGTACGACCGCTCTTCGGGCGCGGGGAAGTACTCGTCGACGGGCACCAGCGTCCGGTCGCCGTTCTCGTCGGTCACTGCGACGTACTCGCCGTCCTCAAGAGTGACCGTCTCGTTTTCGGCCGCGTCGTCGGCCTCGAGGATCGCCTGCCGGTCGAGCACCTCGACGAGCGTGAACTCGGTGGCGTTCTCCCCGGGGATCTCGACGCGCCACTCGCTGTCGTCGACCGAGACGGTCGACCCGTTCGCCCAGGTTTCGGAGGTCTCCGCCGTGAACTCGCGTTCGAGCGTCCCCGAGATGACCGTCTGGCCATCGTCGTTCTCGCTTTCAGAGATGGCGGCCACGACGTACGTCTCGCCGCCGACATCGATCGACTCGTTCACTGAGGCGTCGACTTCCGGGTTTTCGAGCGCTATCTCCGGACTATCGGCCGTCGCGGTCAGCGCGCCCGCCACGCCCGCGACGGCGAGGAACAGCGCGACAAACACGGCCACAGCGCGTCGTTGCATAGTTCACGCATGGGTCACCCGGTGTTTAACGGTTACTAAGCGGGCCAGTTCGTGGGACCGACCGACCGGTCCGTATCGAAGAGAACCGAAGCCAAGGGCCGGATTTGAACCGGCGTTGGGCGGCTCTGCAGGCCGCTGCGTCTGACCAGACTCTGCCACCTTGGCGCCAGCCGAACGTACCGCTGTCGAGCGTTTAAGTTTAGCGGTCGGATGCGAGCGCGGCGGCTCTCCGTGTATGAAAAAAAAGCCCACGGACGCGTTGTCCGTGGGCTTGGTGGGAAGTATCCCGTATGAGTGGGTAGGCGGCGACCCGTGG
>NZ_JBZVGZ010000027.1:0-45130 GCF_058630335.1 Halorubrum sp. SD41 | reverse complement strand
ACTGCGACTCGCCGAAGGTGTTCCCCTTCTGCATAACGTCCTGGAACACGTCCTGGAGGTTCGAGTCGACCGCCCCCGCACGGCGACCGCACCTCACGCCTCCCCAGCCTCGCGGTTCGCGCTCTTCGAGCGCTCACCGCGTCCCTCGCACGTTCTCCTCGCGGCCTGTCGGCCGCTCGGAGGCGCGCGCCGGCCGTTTCGGGCGCTTACGAGCTCTCCTCTTCCTCCTTGAGCTCGTCCGACTCGTCGCCGACCTGCTCGCGGAGGCGCTTGACCTCCGTCTCCAGTTCCGCGATCCGGTCGTCGTCAGCCGTCTCGCTGTCCGCCGTCTCTGCGTCCGCCGTCTCGTCCTCGGCGCGCGTCGCGAGGTACACCACCGCGCCCGCGACGAGGACGAGCGGCACGCCGAACAGGAGGGCGGCGACGATCAGGATTATCAGGAGTTCGGGCCCGACGGGGATACCGCCGAACGCGGGGACCAGAGAGACCATACGCCGCCCACTCGGTCCGGCAACTAAAACGGTCGGGGCGACGAGCCGTCGCCCCTCGGCTCACTCCGCGTCGACGAAGTCCCCGAGATTCGCCTGAAGCCCGGCCGCCATCGTCGACTTCCGCCGGAGGCGTCCGAGCGAGACGGGGAGCTGGTCGGCGACGCCGCGGACCGCCTCGCCGAACGTCTCCGCGGTCCCGAACTCGCCCTCGAACGCGTTCCGGACCGCCTCCCGCACCTGCCAGACGCCGACCGGCCCCCAGTAGTCGTCGGAGACGTGGCGTAAGACGAGCGCCTTCGCCTGCCGCCCGCGGTCGTCGAGGTGCTCTAAGACGCCCAGCCGAGACGCGTAGTAGGCGCCCGCGGTCTCCTCGACGTAGCCGGTCCGGCCCTCGCGCCCCTCGCTCGCGGCCGCGAGGTACACCCCCGCCTCGGGGTCGGGGTTCCAGATCGAGCCGGGCGACTTCATCTCGACGAGCTCGTACTCCCACCGCCCCGGCACCAAGATCACCCAGAAGGCGTTGCCGAGGTACTCGTTGCGGTGGACCTCGATCCGGTCGACGGTCGGGTTGTCGCGGATCGAGCCGCGGAGGAACTGGCCGACCGTGTCGTCGACGGCGGTGATCGACCAGCGCGTCGGGACCAGCCGGCGGTTCTCGCCGCGCCCGAGCGCGCCAGCCGAGAGGATCGTGTTGATCTCGTACACGTCGAACCCGCGGCGGTAGAGGTACGTCATGGCGCCCTCCGCGCGCCAGTCGTCGTCCTCCAAGGTCTTCTTCACCGGTCGCGGGACGTGCGGATTCTCGCCCAGGTCGGCAGAGCGGGCCGCCGCCCGCGGCCCGGTCGGCGTCTTGATGTCCTCCGTGCCGACCTCGAAGTCGAGGTCCGGGCGGCCGTCGAGCCCGATCTCCACGTCGACCGGGCGGTCCGCGATGGCGACCTCGCGTTGAACGCCGAGCCAGCCGTCCCACGCGTCGTGGACGCTCTCGGCCGGGCCGCTCCCGCCGCCGACCGACTTCACCCCGCCGGTCGCACCGGCGTCCGCGACGTCGACGCCGCGCGTCGAGTTGAGCAGGCTCGTCCGACGGTCGAACACGTCGGAAATCGAGACGCCCTCGTCGTACCACACCGCGGAGGTCTCGAACGCCGCCGCGCGCTCCTCGCGGCCGACCGGGGATAACAGTCCGGTCGAGACGTTCGGGTAGTCCGCGCGGCCGACGAAGATGGAGGGCGAGACGCTCCCGACGACGGCGTCGTCGGAGACGTGTTCGTCGAAGCGCCGCTCGAAGGAGTCGAGGTGGTCTAAGATTCCGTAGTCCTTCTCGGCGGCGAGGCGCCGCCGCTCGGCGCGCTCGTTCGCCTCGAACTCGATGAACTCGTCGAGCCGCATTCGGATCGGCGTTGGCGGCGCGGCGGCTTGAACGTTTCCGGCGCGACGGGACGCGAAGCGCGGCGCGGAGACAACGGAGGAGAAGCCGAGGAAGACCGGAGGAAGGCAGGCCGTGAGAAGCCGACGCCCCTAGCTGTGGATGCCCATCGCCTCGATCTGCTCTTGGTACCGGTTGCGGATGGTGACCTCGGTGACCTGCGCGACGTCGGCGACCTCGCGCTGGGTCTTCTTCTCGTTGCAGAGCAGCGAGGCGGCGTAGATGGCGGCGGCGGCGTAGCCGGTGGGCGACTTCCCGGAGAGGAGACCCTGTTCGGCGGTCGTCTCGATGATCTCGTTGGCCTTCGACTGGACCTCCTCGGAGAGCTCCAGCTCCGAGGAGAACCGCGGGACGTACTTCTTCGGGTCGACCGGGCGCATCTCCAACCCGAGCTCCTGGGAGATGTAGCGGTAGGTGCGACCGATCTCCTTGCGGTCGACGCGGGACACCTCGGAGATCTCCTCTAAGCTGCGCGGGATCCCCTCCTTGCGGCAGGCGGCGTACAGCGCGGCCGTGGAGACGCCCTCGATGGAGCGGCCCCGGATGAGGTCCTCGTTGAGCGCGCGTCGGTAGATGACGGACGCGACCTCGCGTACCGAGCGCGGGACGCCGAGCGCCGAGGCCATCCGGTCGATCTCCGAGAGCGCGAACTGGAGGTTGCGCTCGCCCGCGTCTTTCGTCCGGATGCGCTCCTGCCACTTGCGGAGGCGGTGCATCTGCGACCGCTTCTTTGAGGAGATTGACCGACCGTAGGCGTCCTTGTCCTTCCAGTCGATCGTCGTCGTCAGCCCCTTGTCGTGCATCGTCTTCGTCGTCGGGGCGCCGACGCGCGACTTCTCCTGCCGCTCCGAGTGGTTGAACGCGCGCCACTCCGGGCCGGGATCGATCTGCTCGTCCTCGATGATCATCCCCGTCTCCTCGTGTATCAGCTCCCCGTCGGCCGTCCGGGTGAGGTCCTCCGGATCGAAGTCCTCCGGGTCCAGCTCGTCGATGTCCTCGACCTCCTCGACGTCGATCTCGTCTTCCTCGGCGTCTTCGTCCCCCACGCGCTGCCGGTCGTGATCCCGTTGCCGGGTGGGCCGTGTCATCGCATTTATATAGTATCCAAACGGTTTAACTTAAAAGTTCGTTACTGTGCGGGCGAGTACCACGGATGGAGCGCTCCCGGTCGGTCTCGTGCGGACAGCGGACGGACAGCCCTTTGTTCGCCGGGCGCGGAGCCCGGACGAATGCCGACGATCGACTGCGACCCGACCGCCGCGCGCGAGCGGCTCGCGGGCGAGGGCGTCCGGATCGACGAGGGGAACACCCCCCACGAGCGGTGGCGCGCCGAGCGCGACGGGGCCGTCGCGGTCGCGTACGACGACAAGGTCGTCGTCCAGGGGAGCGACCCCACCCGACTGACCGCCCTGCTGCGCGACGGCGGCGGCCGCGCGCACGTCTACTTCGACGGCGCCTCCCGCGGGAACCCGGGGCCGGCCGCGGTCGGCTGGTGTCTGGTCACGTCCGACGGCGTCGTCGCCGAGGGCGGCGAGCGGATCGGCCGCGCGACGAACAACCAGGCCGAGTACGCGGCGCTGATCCGCGCGCTGGAGGCGGCCGACGAGTACGGCTTCGACGAGATCGACGTCCGGGGGGACTCCCAGCTCACCGTCAAGCAAGTCCGCGGCGAGTGGGACGCCAACGACCCGGAGCTCCGCGAGCGCCGCGTCCGAGCCCGGGAGCTACTGGAGCGGTTCGATCGGTGGTCGATCGCCCACGTACCGCGGGAGATAAACGAGCGCGCCGACGATCTGGCGAACGAGGCACTCGATGACGCGAACTGACGACGACCCGCCGGAGTGGGCGAAGGAACGGGCGCGAGAGATGATGGCGGCGGAGAACGACGAGGGAGCGGACGCCCCCGCCGACGCGGACGACCCCGCGAGCGCCGCGGAGTCGCCCGACCGCGACGAGGAGCGCGTCCCCGACGTGCCGGTCGAGGCCGTCGACGAGGCGGAGCGGCTCACGCGGCTCGCCCGCGAGGCCGAGTCCGCGGAGCCGACGCCGGAGATCGAGCAGGCGGCCGACCAGTACCGGGAGCGCCGCGACGCGCTCGCGGCCGAGTACGGCTACACCGCCAGGATCCGCGACGAGGACGACGCGCTCGTGTTGTACCCCGACGAGTGGATGGACGAGGGGACGGTGCAGCTCGACCGCGTCGGGGACACCGACCGCGCGGTCGAGGTGTCGCTGTCCGGCCCCGGCGACGCCGACCGCTACCGCGAGGTGGCCGCGTACAACGAGGCGGTCGCCGAGGCGGTCGCCGAGCGCGAGGCCGAGGTCCACGCCCGGACCGCGGAGACGTTCGCGACGTTCATGAGCAACCACTACGTCCGCCCGGTCGACGACGCCACGCCGAAGATGCGCGCCGAGTTCCGCGAGGAGTACCTGGTCCGGAACGGGTGGCCGACCGACGAACAGCTCGACGCCGTCGACGAGTCGCTGTCCGTGATCGAGTCGGTCGCCGGCGACGTGGACGAATCCGTCGCCGTCGAGACCTTCGACGGCGAAGAATCGGCCACCGACGGCGACTCGGCGTAGCGGTCGCTCGGCGGAGAGAGAACGCGGCTTTCGCCGCGCCGTGTGCCAAAAGGTCGGTCGTTGGTCGGTGCCGTCCGGGCCGCGCGGGCGCCGCCTTACTCGAGCAGCGCCCGGACCTCGTCCGCGCGCGTCTCGTCGGTGACGAACCGGTCGAGGACCCACTCGATCTGGCCGAGGACGACGTCGTGGCCCTCGTCGGTGAGTTCGTACTGGTTCGTCCGCTTGTCGAGTTCGCTCTTCTCGACGAGCCCGTGGTCGACGAGGTCGTCGAGGTTGGGGTAGAGCCGGCCGTGGTTCACTTCGGAGCCGTAGTACGCCTCCAGCTCCCGCTTGATGGCGAGGCCGTACATCGGCTCCTCGGCGAGGATGGTGAGGATGTTCTGTTGGAACGCCGTGAGATCGCTCGCGGCCGTCGATTCATCAGTGACTGTTTGTGCCTCTGACATGCCTAACAGGAGGGGACCCGAACTTATAGTCTTTCTCAACAATCACGATCGTAGCGATGCGTAACCTCTAACGTTTGTCCGGATCTCTGGGTATCGACGGTCTCTCGGCGGACGCTCGTCCGATCCGGCGGCGGAGCGCGTTCGACTGATCGGTTCCGTTTTCGGCCGATAGGCCGACGGATCGTCGGTCGCGCCCCGCGTACGGCACGCGATCGAAACCGGGCGATCGGGCGTTCGACCGGTTCCGTTCCCGTGCCGCAGGCTCCCCGTCGCTGCGTCGCCGACGCCGACCCTGTCGTTGTGCCCGTGCGATCCCGAAAGGACTTTGCCCGACATCGACCGATCAACGGGCACATGGTCAACCTCTGGGAGGATCTCGAGACGGGACCGAACGCGCCGGACGAGATCTACGCCGTCGTCGAGTGTCTCAAAGGCGAGCGGAACAAGTACGAGTACGACAAGGACATCCCCGGCGTCGTGCTCGACCGCGTGCTCCACTCGAACGTCCACTACCCGTACGACTACGGCTTCATTCCGCAGTCGTACTACGACGACGAGGACCCCTTCGACGTGATGGTGCTCGTCGAGGACCAGACGTTCCCCGGCTGCGTCGTCGAGGCCCGCCCCGTCGCCATGATGAAGATGGACGACGACGGCGAGCAGGACGACAAGGTGATCGCGGTGCCGACCGAGGACCCCCGGTTCGACCACATCGAGGACCTCGAGGACATCCCCCAGCAGACCCTCGACGAGATAGACGAGTTCTTCGCGACCTACAAGAACCTCGAGGCCGGCAAGGAGGTCGAAACGCTCGGCTGGGAGGACAAGGCGGCGGCCAAGGAGGCCATCGAACACGCGCAGGACCTGTACGACGAGCAGGTCGCCTAACGCCGATATAACCCGAGCGCATCCGTCGCCCACGTCCGAATGCGTTATGCCTATGGGTAATTTTTAGGGCGGGAGTCGCGTACGATCGCGCAGAACCATGAGCGCCACCACGCCCTCCGTCGGCATCGATCACCCGACGGTCGTGCCCGCGAACTTCGACCCGGACGACGACGCGGCGGTCGAGACGGCCGCTGAGGACGAGGCCGCCGCGAGCGACGACGCGTAGCGGCCGCCGCTCCCCTTCTCAGGCGCGTTCGACGACCGCGGAGAGTCGCGTCGCGTCGTCTCGGAGCGACGCGAACGCGTCGTCGACCCAGTCGACCACCGTCTCCTCGGTCGATTCGAGCACGCACCGCGGGTTGTTCCGCTCGTCGTACGCGGTCACGCACGCGACGTCGTCACACCGGACGAGCCCGTACTCGATCGGTTCGGCGCTCACGTACACCTCGGCGCCGTCGTCGTTCAGCGCGCGGTCGGTCGCCGGCCCGAACTCCGTGACCGACGTGTCGACCACGTCGCGGTCGATGATCAGTTCCACGTTCGCGCCGCCGTCCAGCGCCGCGGCCGCCGCGTCGTTGAACTGCTGGAGGACGACGGGAGAGACGGCCCGGATCTCGGCCCCGCCGCTCTCGCGCAGGAGCTCCGTGAGCCGGTCGACGGCCGCCAGCGGGTTCTGGTCGGACGCCACCGTGAGGTCGCTGTCGGGGATCCCCTCCGCGGGGAAGTCGACGCCGACGCGCTCGACGGTCTCCGCGAACCGCCCGTAGCGGTCGGCGCGCTCGACCTCGGTCAGCAGCGTCTCGTACGCGTCGTGGACTCGCTCCCCGGTCGGCGTCACCCGGTAGTCGGCGTCGCGTTTCACCACCCAGTCCCGCTCGCGGAACCCCGCGAGGATCCGTTGGACCGTCGTTCGGGTGGCGTCGACCGCGTCGGTCAACTCCGCGGGGCGCCGCGGATCCTCGCGCAGCGCCCGGAGTATCGCGACCCGAACGGGCGAGCCGGCGAGGTACTGTGCGCCGTCGTGTCCGTCCTCGGCCCTCATCGTATGATCCCTGTGTACGGGTACCGCCCTGTTAATCGTACCGCGTCGCGGAGCGGGTCGCCGCGCTCGGGTCGCGGCCCGCCCGTCGGCCGCGTCAGTCCCGGTATCGGAACGACACGACGGTGCCGACGGTGTCCTCGCCGGCGATGCGCTCCGTGGTCACCGTCACGGCCGCGAGCGCGTCCGCGCCGAGCGCCTCCTCGATCACCGCCCGGAGCGCGTCGGGGTCGGCGCCCTCCTGGATCACCGGCACGCGGACCTGTCGGCGGTTGACCGCGACGTCGCCGAGGTCGTACTCGGTGTGCTCGAACGCCTCTCGGATCGCGGCTTCGATGTCGGTCATGGCACGGTCTGTTCCGCGCCGCGCGGTGAAAAAACGCTGTCTCTCGATCTGCCGCGTCGGTGCGGACAGCGTTTCCGGGTCCACGATGTCGGGTACTGGATAGATACCGCTTATCTGCCGCTCTGCCAGTTTAATACAATTATTTCTAACTTTAAATATCTACTATATTCAGCCGCAGAACAATCTTAATATTTATTTATCCTGATACTTTTCGAATATGCACGAAAGTGTGGCAGATTACGTGGCAGAGCACCCGAAGATGGCCGGCGTCCTGTTCACTGCGATGCTGTTGCTGTCGCAGGCGGCGCCTGTAGCAGCGAATATAGCTACTACTGACCCTGGCCCTTAATCGATTACAACTTCGTCGCTCCAGCCCAGTCCGTCGTTGATAAAAACAGGCACTGTCTCTAAGTTGAGAAAATCAGTCAACTCCTGTTTCCGTATATCCCTAACGCTAATTGTGGTTGGAATATAGTGGTTATCTGTTGAATTTGATAGGTTTATTCCGGTTAACGATCCTTTCCCATATGGTCCATTGGGAAGCATTCTTGCATCCATACCCCACGAATCTGGGGATGATTCTGAGATGTCGAGAATAGAAACAGATCCGCTCCGGCTCTGACAAACTGTCGTCCCCCCGTCGCCCACCACGATGTACTGGTGACCCGTAATCAGCTCGCGCTTCGCCACGTGGAGCGCGGTCCGGAGGTTGAACCCGCTGTTCATCAGGCGGGCGATGATCCGCCCGAGCTTCGTCGCGGGCGAGTTCGCCACGTCGGAGAGGGTGACGATGCCACCTCGCGAGCCCCGGTGGACTAAGGCCTCGCCCTGCTGGTAGGACTGGCAGGCGTTGAGCAGGAAGGCGCTGACGCCGATCTCGAGGTCCTCGTCGGTCAGGTCCAGGTACTCCTCGGCGCACTGCATCCCGCGGTCGTCGACGTGGCCGATGTAGTGGAGGAAGTCGACGTCCGATTCGAGCGTCTCGCGCATTTCCTCGCGGGTGAGGTCGTGGCGCACCTCGATGTCGAACTGGACCATGTCGCGGAGCCCGTAGAGGTCAGCGACGTTGCCCTCCTCTCGCATCTGCTCGTCGTTACAGACGACGAGGACGGAGATGCGCGACTGCTCGACCTGCCCGGCCTCCAGCCGCCGGTGGTACGCGTCGAGCGTCGCCTTGTTGGCGTCGAGCGGGACCCCGTCGCCGACCCACGCGTGTTCGACGGTGTCGACCGGCTCCGGCCGGACGAAGTCTGTCTGCGCCGCGACGGCGCCGCGTTCCGTGGAGGCGTCCGCACCGCGGGTAGTCTTCGCGCTCGCGCCACCGCGCACGAACTCGCCGTCACCGGGGCCGTTGGGTCCGACGCCGCCAACCGGGACTTCCCGCCTCGTGGCCGCCGACGAGCTTCGGTCCGCGCCGCCGAAGAAGCCGACGCCGACGCCGCCGTCGTCGTCCACCGGCGTGACGGTCTCCGGCGAGCGGACGATCGACAGCTCGCCGGCGACGAATGGGAGCATCTCCACGTTCTCCGGGTCGGGACGGACGTCCGTCGTCAGCGTCCACTGCGGCAGCTCGGGCTCGACCGCCTCGAAGGGGACGTCGAGGTACTCGCCGAGCCGCTCCGCGAGCGGGAGGTCGTACAGCCGCTCCCAGTCGAGGTCGAGGCCGGTCGTCTCGCGCTCGTGGAGGTCGACCGGGTAGAACCCCTCCGTGCGGGCGAGACAGTCCATGTGGAACGACTGCCTGAGCACCTGCGCGGTCCGTTCCTCGAACCCCGGTTCGAGCGGATACGTCCACCCGTCGCCCTCGATCCGCGGGGCGTCGCCCGGCACGACCTCGGCCGCGAAGTAGTACGCCAGCGAGACGACGGGGTAGAGGTAGCGGTACTCCGGGGGGACGACGATCCGGACGCCGCTGTCGACCGGCTCCACCCGCTCGGGGACGCGGAACTCGTCACCGGGCTCGATCAGCGGCGGATGCCCGCGCAGGGTCGGGAACGACCGCTCGGGGCTCGTCGTCTGGAGCGCCGACCCGAGCAGCGAGACGGCGTCCATCAGCGACTCCGGATCGGTCGGGGTGGTTATCGTCCCCGCCGGCGTCTGGTGGAGCGACCGGAAGCCGAGCCCGACGGCCCCCGGGGTGTCGAGATCGATCCGCGTGGTCCGGTCGGTCGTGGAGACAGAGAACCCGGCCTCGAACGTGAGGTACAGCTTCGTCGGGGCGGGGTCGATTCCGACGTGGTACGTGTCCCGCGGCATCTCGTAACAGTCGCCCCGGGTCAACAGTACCCCGTCACCGTCACGGGCCTGAACGACCGCGACGCGCGGGATCTCGATCGCGCCGGTCTCGACCGCGACGCTGGCGTCGACCGGGAAGTAGTGGTCGGTCTCGGAGCGGGGGCGCGGGTCGACGGGTCGGTCGGTGTACACCTCGAACTGCGTGTTCTCGATGTGGTCGGTGACGGTGATCCCGTCGGCCTCGCGCAGCGGGTCGATGTCGATGCTCATGGGGACTCGCCGCGGCGGTCGTCGGGGCGGGCGTGAACCGACGCCGCGGGGGGTAGTACCGTCCGGTTGGGCGATAGCGGCGATAAAGCTTGCGTCGGTCGGATCGCCGCGGACCGAACGGATAAAGTCCCGGCCGCCCCATCTCCGCGTAATGATAACGCTGGGAACGGCCCGCGCCTCTCCGGGCGAGACGGACACGGGCCGTCTCGAGGTGGGGGAGATGCGGGACGGGAGCCCCGTCCGGCTGCCGGTCGCCGCGATCAACGGTGCGACCGACGGGCCGACGCTGTACGTCCAGGCGGTGAGCGACGGCGACGAGCTGAACGGCTTAGGCGTCGTCAACCGCGTCGTCCCACGGCTCGACCCGGCCGAGCTGTCGGGGTCCGTCCTCGTCGTCGGCATCGTGAACCACTTCGCGTTCCAGGCCGCCGAACACCGCAACCCCGTCGACGACCGGAAGATGAACCGCGGCTACCCGGGCGACGCGGACGGGACGACGAGCGAGCGGATCGCCCACCAGACGTTCCAGGTCGCCAAGCGCGCGGACTACATCCTCGACCTCCACCAGGGGTCGACGAGCCGGATGATAAACGAGACGCGCGTGCGCTGCGGCGTCCGCCACCGCCTCCACGGGGACTGTTTAGAGCTCGCGAAGGCGTTCGGCTGCGGGCACGTCCTCGACATCAAGGGCCCGGACGGCCAGCTCGCTAGGGCCGGTCCGGAGCACGGCATCCCCACCGTCGACCCGGAGCTCGGCGGCTGCGTCGGCTGGGACGAGGAGTCGATTCAGTACGGCGTCGAGGGCGTGTTCAACGTGCTCCGCCACTACGGGTTCCTCGACGGCGACGCATCCCTCGAATCGCAGACGCGCGCCCGCGGATTCGACCAGTACGGCTCGCCGGCCGGCGGCTTAGTCCGCTTCGAGCGCGAGCTCGGCGAGCGCGTCTCGGCCGGCGACGTCCTCTTCGAGGTGACCGACACGTTCGGCGCCTTGGAAGGCCGCGTCACCGCCGACACCGACGGAATCTTCTGGCGGACGCGCCGGCTCCCGCAGGTGGCCGCCGGCGAGTACGTCTGCTCGATCGGGACCAACGTCGACGAGTACTGATGGGGTCCTCTGACGAATCGGATCGGGGAGCGCGCGCTCCCCGCCGGCTCCGCTGTGCCGAGTGCGGCGAGACGTACCGCGACCGCTGGCGCTGTCGGTGCGGCGCGCCCCTCGATTTCGCCGCCCCGCCGACCCCTGAGGGTGCGGCGCCCGATTCAGGGTCGTTCGACGTGCGCGACGGCCTGTGGGCGTTCGACGACTTCCTCGCCGTCGGCGACGACCCCCGAGCCCGGGTGACGCTCGGCGAGGGGATGACGCCGCTCGTCGACGCGGACGCGGGGACGTCGGACGGCGCCGCCCGAGACGACGACGCTCCCCCGTGGAACGCGTCGTTCAAGCTGGAGTACGTCTTCCCGACCGGCTCGTTCAAGGACCGCGGCGCGACCGCAACGCTGACCCGAGCCCGCGAGCTGGGCGTCGAGCGCGTCGTCGAGGACTCCTCGGGCAACGCGGGCGCCGCGATCGCGACGTACGCCGCCCGCGCCGGGATCGCGGCCGAGATCTACGTCCCCGCCGACGTCAAGGAGTCGAAGCTCACGGCGATCCGCCGCGCCGGCGCCGAGCCGGTCCGGATCGAGGGGAGCCGTCAGGACGTGACGGACGCCTGCGTCGCGGCGCTCGCTGAGGGCGACTCGGGCGCGAGCGGCTCGGGCGCGGGCGAGGACGGCGACCAGTCGCCGACCGACGCCTGGTACGCCAGCCACGCCTGGAACCCGGCGTTCTTCGAGGGGACCGCCACGGTCGCGTACGAGATCGCCTACCAGCGCGGCTGGGACGCCCCCGACGCCGTCGTGACGCCGCTCGGCCACGGAACGCTCTTTCTCGGCGCCTACCGCGGATTCCGGCGGCTCGAACGGGCCGGCTGGATCGACTCGGTCCCGCGGCTCTACGGCGCGCAGGCGGCAGGCGTCGCGCCCGTCGTGCGAGCGCTTCACGGCCCCGACGCCGCCGACCCGGACGGCGCGGTCAACGAGGCGGCCGACGGGATCCAGATCGCCGAACCGGTCCGCGACCGCGAGATCCGGGCGGCGATCGACGCGACCGGCGGCGACGCGCTCGCCGTCACCGAGGCGACCGCGACGCGCGAGCTCGACCGGCTCCACGCCGCCGGCTTCTACACGGAGCCGACCTGCGCGGTCGCGCCCGCCGCGCTGCGGACCCTCCGTGACCGCGGCGAGATCGGTCCCGACGAGGACGCCGTCGTGCCGCTGACGGGGAGCGGCCTGAAGGGCTGAGCCGGGCGCTCTGCCCGGTGCGCGCGGGACGGCGACCGGCCGCACCGTTACCCCTATTCGATCGGCGGTACTCGGTTCTCACATGGAGGTGCTCGTCTACGGCGCCGGCGCGCTCGGGAGCCTCGTGGGCGGGCTGCTGGCGCGCGAACACGACGTGACGCTCGTCGGGCGCGACCCGCACATGCGGACGATCCGCGAGGACGGGCTCCGGATCGACGGCGAGGTGGACGCGCGGGTCTCCCCGCGGGCGCTCACCGACGGGACGCACCGCGCGGCCGACCTCGCACTCGTCACGACGAAGGCGTACGACACCGACGCGGCGGCGCGGGCGCTCGCCACCGGCGAGTACGACGTGGTCTGCTCGCTCCAGAACGGGCTCACCGAGGGGCGGCTGGTCGCCGCGCTCGACGCGACGGTGCTCGCCGGCACCGCGAGCTACGGCGCCCGGTTCGCGGAACCCGGCTGCGTCACCTGTACCGGCGTCGGTGAGGTGACGGTCGGCGCGCTCTCCGACGGCGCGAGCCCCGCCGCCGACAGGGTCGGCGCGGCCTTCGACGCGGCCGGTATCGAGGCGGTCGTCGCCGAGGATATGCCGGTGCGCCGCTTCGAGAAGCTCGCGGTCAACGCCGGGATCAACGGCCCCTCGGCGCTCGCCCGAACCGAGAACGGCCCGACGCTCGACGGCCCCGCGAGCGGGGTCGCCCGCGAGGCCGCCCGCGAGACGGCCCGCGTCGCCCGGGCGGTCGGGGTCGACCTCCCCGACGAGCGGGCGGTCGAGGCCGTCGAGCGCGTCGCCGCCGACACCGCCGCCAACCGGTCGTCCATGTACGAGGACGTCGCGAACGGGCGACGCACCGAGGTCGACGCGATCTACGGCGCGGTCGCCGAGCGCGCGGACCGACACGGCGTCTCGGCGCCGACGTGTCGGACGATCGGGTCGCTGATCCGCGGCTGGGAGGCGGCGAGCGGGCTGCGGTGAGCGGGGCGCCGCCTGCGCTGTAGGCGCGGCGGCCGGAGAAAAGCGAGCGGGGCGGCTACGTTCTCAACACCACTCCTCGAGGACGGTCGCGTCGGTCTCGTCGACCGACACCCACGCGTCCTCCCGCGAGACGTCCGCGATGACGAGCTCCGGTCGCGACGACGAGGAGTCGATGGACGCCATCACGTCCGGCTCGTTCCCGGCGTCGAGCGCCGGGTCCGTCGGCAGCGCCGTCCGACGGCGGTCGGGGTCCGGGTCGTCCCAAGGGGTGGAACTCCGTGACATGGTTGTGAATAGTTCACAGTACGTATAAGAGTTGCGAACGCGCGCGGAGTCGGTCGTCGAATCGGGGATTCCGGGTACTGCCCGCCGACGTATCTCCCGAAAAACCGCCGCTCGGGCGATGATATGCCCGAACGTGTCGAGTTTCTCATCGGCTCTCGGGTCTCGGTACCACGCCCGCGGACGGGGCGGTCGCCGCGCTCGGGCGGACGGAGGCGGACGCCGCCGCTCGACGCCGCGGGTCGGCGGTCCGGCTCCGCACACCTTCGCAGTATACAAGAGGTGGCACGCTGAAAGACGGGCATGAACGTCGCAGACGCCATGACGCCCCGGTCGGAGCTCGTCGTCGTCGAGATCCCCGGGAGCCGGAACGACGTGTTGGAGTACATCCAGGAGCACGGGTTCTCCTCGGTCCCGGTCGTGAAGGACGTCGACGGCGACGAGGTGTACCGCGGGCTCGTCACGCGCGACGACCTGATCGACCAGCCGGACGAGGACCAGCTCGCGCTGCTGATGCGCGAGGTCCCGACCGCGGGGGCCGCCGACGACATCGTCGACGCCGCGCGGACGATGGTCGCGGAGGGGTCGCGGCGGCTCCCCGTGGTCGACGGCGACGAGCTCGTCGGCATCCTCACCGTCACCGACGTTGTGCGGGCGATCGCCCGCGGCGAGGTCGACGGCGAGACCGAGGTGGGCGAGCTCGCGACGCGCGAGGTCAACGCGACCCACGCGGGGACGCCGCTGCCGGTCGCCGAGCGCGAGATCGCGCTCTCCGGCGTCCCGTACGCGGTCGTCCTCGACGACGAGGCCGCGGTCGCCGGGATGCTCACCGAGGTCGACATCTTAGCGGTCGCCCGCGTCGTCGAGGGCGAGGCGAGTACCGGCGACTCGATCGCCGAGGAGGACTCCGAGTGGTCTTGGGAGGGGATCAAGGCGACCGGCGCCCGTTACCTCCCGACCCGGAACGTCGAGATCCCGGCGGAGGCGGTCCGCCACTTCATGACCGCGGACCTCGTCACCGTCAACGCCACGCGGACGGCCAAGGAGGTGGCACAGGAACTCATCAGCAACGACATCGAGCAGGTCCCGCTCGTCTCGGGCACCGACCTCGACGGGATCGTCCGGGACGTCGACCTGCTGGAGGGGCTGTAGATGGCCGCGGACGCGCTCGCCGAACTCGCGAAGCGCCGCGGGTTCTTCTTCGGCTCGAACGGCGCGTACGGCGGCACCGCCGGCTTCTACACGTTCGGCCCGCAGGGCGCCGCCCTCAAGCGGAACGTCGAGGACGCGTGGCGAGACCGGTTCACTATCCGCGAGGGGAACCGCGAGATCGAGGCGCCGACGGTGATGCCCGAGGCCGTCTTCGAGGCCTCCGGCCACCTGGAGGGGTTCGACGACATGCTCGTCGAGTGCCCCGAGTGCGGCGCGTCCCACCGCGCCGACCACCTCGTCGAGGACGCCACTGAGATCGAGGACGCCGAGGCGCTCCCCGGCGAGGAGGTCGCCGAGCTCATCGCCGACAACGGGATCGCCTGTCCGGCCTGCGGCACCGAGCTCGCCGGTCAGCCGGTCGAGGCGTTCAACCTCATGTTCGCCACCGACATCGGTCCCGGCGACGCCCAGCCCGGCTACCTCCGCCCGGAGACCGCGCAGGGCATCTTCGTCGAGTTCCCGCGATTGAAGGAGTACGCCCGCGGGAACCTCCCGTTCGGCATCACCCAGATCGGCCCCGCCTACCGCAACGAGATCTCGCCGCGCGGCGGCCTCCTCCGCCTGCGCGAGTTCACGCAGGCCGAGCTCGAGCAGTTCATCGACCCCGAGGAAGACGAGCCGCCGCTCGACCGCGTCCGCGACGTCGAGGTCCGGCTGTACCCCGCGACCGAGCAGGAGGCCGACGACGGCGACTACCTCGACACGACGGTCGGCGAGGCGGTCGACGAGGGCGTCATCGGCTCCCCGTGGGTCGGCTACTACCTCGGCGTCGCGCAGGAGTGGTACGAGCGCGTCGGCGTCGACCTCGACCGGTTCCGGTTCCGCCAGCACCTCGCCGGCGAGCGCGCCCACTACGCGGCCGACTGCTGGGACGCCGAGAGCGAGGTCGGCGGCGACTGGATCGAGATCGCCGGCTTCGCCTACCGCGGCGACTACGACCTCTCGAAGCACGACGAGTACGGCGACGACTCGTTCACGGTGTTCAAGCGCTACGACGAGCCGAAGACCGTCGAGCGCGCGACCGTCGACCCCGACATGTCCGTTCTCGGGCCCGAGTTCGGCGGCGACGCCGCCGCGGTCGCCGAGGCGCTCGAATCGCTCGCCGAGCGCGACCCGGACGCCTTCGAGGGCGACACCGTCGAGGTGACGCTCGGTGACGGCGACCGCGAGGTCGAGGTCGACGCCGACGTGGCGAACTTCTCGGTCGAGGAGACCACCGAGAGCGGCGAGCACATCACCCCGCACGTCGTCGAGCCGTCGTTCGGCGTCGGCCGCACCGTCCAGACGCTGCTCGCGCACGCCTACAGCGAGGACGAGGTCGACGGCGAGGAGCGCACCTACCTCTCCCTCGAACCCGAGGTCGCGCCGCAGGACGCCGCCGTCTTCCCGCTGGTGACCAACGACGAGCGCCTCACCGCGCTCGCCGACGAGGTCGCGGCCGACCTGCGGGCGGCGGGCCTCGCGGTCGCGTACGACGACTCCGGCTCGATCGGCCGCCGCTACCGCCGGCAGGACGAGGTCGGCACGCCGTTCTGCGTCACGGTCGACCGCGACGGGATCGAGGGCGACGGCCCGGACACCGTCACGCTCCGCGAGCGCGACTCCGCGGCGCAGGTCCGGATCCCGGTCGCCGACCTCGCCGACGAGCTGACCGCGCTGCGCGGGGGCGAGCCGTTCGCGTCGGTGGCGGACCGGTACGACGCGGTCGACACCGACGTCGAGACGGCGGGGAACTGAGGGGTGACCCTCCCGGACGCCGCGTGGCGCGAGCGCGTGGAGTTCGAGCGGCGGCTGGTCCACGCGAGCGGCACCCTCTACCCGGTCCCGTACCTGCTGGGCTGGATATCCTGGGAGACGACCGGGCGGCTGATGATCCTCAGCGTCGTCGTCGCGGGGGTCCTCGAAGCGCTGCGGCTCTCCGGCTCCGCGGGCCCGCTCGAACCGCTGTACGACGCGCTCGTCCGCGAGTACGAGGCCGACGGGATCGCGGGCTACGCGCTGTACCAGGTCGGGATGGCCGCGGCCGCGCTTACGTTCGCGCCGGTGTTCGCCGTGCCCGCGATGTGGATGCTCTCGGTCGGCGACCCGATAAGCGGCGGCCTCGGCGAGAACGCGGCGACGGAGCCCAAGCGGCTCTCCGTGGTGGCGGCGATGGTGTTCGTCTGCTTCGGGATCGCCGTCCCGTACGCGATCCCCGAGTTCGGCCCCGACCCCGGCGTGATCGTCGCGCTCGCGGGGGCGATCCCCGCGGCAATCGCCGACGGGCTCCCGCCGCTCGTCCGCGGCGTGGCCGTCGACGACAACCTCACCATCCCGCCGGCGGCCGCGGGCGGAATGTTCCTCGCGGCGTCGCTGATCGCGTAGAGGACGATCGAGCGACGGGCACGGAAGCGCCGTCGCTCTCCGAACGGGACTGAGAGAAGCGCCGAGGCGGAGATTTGAACTCCGGTGTCCGAATGGACAGTAGATTTCGAATCTACCGCCTTGGCCAGGCTAGGCTACCTCGGCTCGTCTCGTCGTTGGCCGGTTCCGCTGTTATGCGTTTCGATCGCTTTCGCGCGGTCCGCGGTCCGGCGTCGTCCCGGTCGGCGCCCGGCGTCGTCCCGGTCGCTCGCCGCCGCCGGCTCGGTCGGCGCCCGCCGCCGGCAACGCTTTTCGGCCCGGCCCCCGTGCGGTCGGTATGGACGTCCCCGAAGCGGCCGACGCCTGTTCCCGCGTCGTCGACGAGGTCGGCGGCGCGGTCGTCGCCGACCGCGAGTTCCTCGACCGCGTCACGCTCGGCATCCTCGCCCGCGGCCACGTCCTCTTAGAGGACGTGCCCGGCACCGGCAAGACCCTCTCGGCGCGCTCGTTCGCGACCGCGCTCGGCCTGGAGTTCTCCCGGATCCAGTTCACCCCGGACCTCCTGCCCGCCGACGTCACCGGGACCAACGTGTTCGACGAAAGCGACGGCTCCTTCTCCTTTTCGCCCGGGCCGATATTCGCGAACGTCGTCCTCGCCGACGAGATCAACCGCGCACCGCCGAAGACGCAGGCGGCGCTGCTGGAGGCGATGGAGGAGGGGCAGGTGACCGTCGACGGCGACACCCACGAGCTGCCGAGCCCGTTCTACGTCATCGCGACGCAGAACCCGGTCGAGAGCGAGGGCGCGTTCCCGCTGCCGGAGGCGCAGCTCGACCGGTTCACGATCAAGACCTCGATCGGCTACCCGGATGAGGACGGCGAGTTAGAGCTGCTTCGCCGGCGCGCCGGCCGCGTCGAGCAGTCGCCGACGGTCGACCGCGTCCTCGACCCCGACGCCGTGGCGGCGCTGCGGGAGGTGCCCGAGTCCGTCCGGGTGGAGGACGACCTGCTGCGCTACGCGGCGTCGCTCGCGCGGGCGACCCGCGAGGACCGCCGCGTCGAGGCCGGCGTCTCCCCCCGCGGCACGCAGCGCCTCTTCGAGACCGCCCGCGCGGCGGCGGTGATCGCCGGCCGCGAGTTCGTCACGCCGGACGACGTGAAGCGCGTCGCGGAGCCGACGCTCGCCCACCGGCTCGTGTTGACGCCCGACGCCGCGGTCAACGACGTCGACGAGCGCGACGTGATCGCCGACGTGCTCGACCGGGTCGCGGTGCCGACGGTCGAGGCGCCGGAGGCGTGAGGCGTCAATTTAAAAAGAATCGGCTTTGTTGAAAATCTCAGAATCTGACAGTTTCACTCCCTCAATCGCTCAGTACAGAGGTAGCGGCGAGCGATTGCGGGAGTGGGTATCGCAGATCGGCGGTGGCGGGAGCATATTTAAAAAGCGATGAGCGATGGCGACGATCGCTTATAAAAGAACACGGCGGTGCGGTGGCGCGCCTGCGAGCGGCCGCCACCGGCGGCCGCGAGCCAGCCCGCGAGGGAGTCAGTCGCCGGAGCGAAGCGGCGGCGACTGACGAGGTTGGGGAGGCGTGAGGTGCGGTGCCGTGCGGGGTGGGACTCAAAGGGGCAGTCGCGAGGGCGAAGCACGCCGTAGCAAGCATCGCAGCGAGGGAGCGACAGCGACCGAGCGAGGAGCACAGCAAGGCGCGCGAGCCGTCGCGACTGGGGCTTTGAAGATCATCATCCCGGCAGCGTCAGTCACTTATAAACAGCCAACGCTAACATCGAGATTCCATTTATAAACGGCCTCACTCACGACGTACTGTACCTACTCCGGAAACCGATCAATAAGCAATTCTCATCGAACGGCTGTTTCAGATGAGAATATGTCTGAAGAATAGGATTTTTAACAAAGCCGAAGAAGCCGCGATCTACTCCGCGTCCCGCTCCGCCAGCAGCTCCGTCGCCGTGAGCAGCGACTCCAGCTCCACGTCGTGCTCGGCGAGCAGCTCCGCGGCGCCCTCCTCGCGGTCGACGACGACCAGCACGCGGTCGACTGTCGCCCCCGCCTCGCGCAGCGCCTCGACCGCGTCGACCGCCGACTGCCCCGTCGTCGCGATGTCCTCGATCACGACGACCTCCTCGCCCTCGTCGAGCCGGCCCTCGATCCGGTTCCCCGTGCCGTACTCCTTCGCCTGCTTTCGCGCGATGACGTACGGGCGACCCAGCTCGGCGGCCGTGACGGCCACCAGCGGCACCGCGCCCAGCGCGACGCCCGCCAGCTTCGCGTCCGCGTCGGCGAGCCGGTCGGCGAACGCCTCGCTCACGAGCCGGAGGGCGTCCGGGTCGGTCTCGAAGAGGTACTTGTCCACGTAGTAGTCGCTCGTGCCGCCGTGCGACAGCTCGAACTCGCCGAACCGGACGGCGTCGGCCGCGGTGAGCGCGGCGATCAGCTCGCGTCGTCGGTCGTCGTCGGTCATACCCGGAGGAGGGCCGCCGGCGACAATAAACGGGTCGGAACGCGCGGACGCCGCGGGTCGGCTACCGCTCCGCCTCGTCGGCGAACTCCGGCCCGCCCCCCTCTGCCGCCGGGAGGACGAGCGCCACGGTCGTCCCCTCGCCGTCGATCCCGGTGTCGAACCGGATCTCGCCGCCGTACGCCTCCACGACCCAGGCGGCGATCCACAGCCCGACGCCGGTGTTGTGCCGGAGCTGCGTCACCTCGCGGTCCCCGGTGATCACCTCCCGAACCGCGGTCGCGATCCCCGGTCCGTCGTCGGCGACGCGCAGCGTCACTGCCCCGGCGTCCGGATCGCGCTCGGCGCTCACCGCGACGCGCGGGGCGTCGCCCCCGTGTTCGACGGCGTTCTCCACGAGGTGGTCGACCGCGATCGAGAGGCGGTCGTCCCCGCGCACCGCCAGCCCCTCCGGCACGTCGGCGGTGATCCGGGCGTCCGCGCGTTCGCTCGCGTGCCGCTCGACGACCTCCGCGACGACGGCGCCCACGTCGATCGGCTCCGGGTCGGTGACGTACCCGTTCTCGACGACGCGACGGAGGGTGGCGGCTCCCTCGGCGACGCCGCTCAGCCGCTTGCCGGTGGCCTCGATCCGCTCAGCGAACTCACGGATTCGATCGTCGTCGGTCCGATCGGCGATCTCGGCGGCGAAGCCGAACACGACGTTCAGCTCGTTTCGCAGGTTGTGTCTGAGGATCCGGTTGACGATCCGGACGTACCGCTCGCGGCGCTTCCGGTCGGTGATGTCGGTGTAGATGCCGAACGCCCGGCGGGTCCCCTCGGTCTCGTAGCTGAACCCGCGGAAGAGGAACTCGCGCGTCCCGTCGACGGTCTGCCGGCGCACCTCCTCGGTCGCGAACCCGCGTTCGCGGACCAGCGAGTCGAGGTCCGTCGCCACGACCCCGCCGCGCTCCTCGGGGTCACCGAGCCGGTCGTCGTGGATGTCCAACGCGCCGATCGACCGGCCGCGGAGCGTCGCCTCGTCCACGCCGAACTGCGTCTCGAACGCGGGGTTGGCCCCGTCGATGACGGTCTCCTCGTCCTCTAAGATGACCTCCATCACCGGGTCCGGGATCCGGTCGAACAGCCGCCGGAAGCGGTCGCGCTCGGCGGACAGCTCCGTGCGCGTCCGGCGGAGGTCGGTCGTGTCGGACAGCGACCCGACGACGCCGGCCCCGCGGTCGGAGAGCCGCGACAGCCGCAGTTCGCCGTGTCGCGGCCGGCGGTCGCCGTCGCGGTCGGCGGTCAGGTCGACCGTCCGGGTCGGCTCCGGCGTCCCGCCGGCCTCGGTCGCCGCGTCGGTGAGCGCCGCGACCGCGTCGGCGACCCGGGGCGCGTCGGCCTCGTCGACGAGCGCGTCGAGCGGTTCCCCGGCGACGTCGTCGAGGTCGTCGGCGCCGATCCACGCGAGGAACGGCGCGGTGGCGTAGCTGACGGCGCCGTCGCCGTCGAGCACGCACACCATGTCGTCGACGTTCTTGAGCGCGTCCTCGTAGGTGCGGAGCCGTCGGCGACGGTCGGCGGCGTCCATCGCGGCGACCGCGTTCGTCGCCAGCAGTTCGAGGACTGAGACGTCGCTCTCGTCGAAGGCGTTCGGCTCGACGGCGCCGACGATGAACGCGCCGTGCCCGCCGAGCGGAACCGCCGCGACGGAGCGCATCCCGTGGTACGACCGCCCGTCGTCGACCGCCGCGAGGTCGTCTTCCACCCGCGGTTCCCCCGTCTCGAACACCCCGCCGGTGAGCCCCTCGCCGGGGCGGCGCGGCCCGCGGCTGTCCGCGAACCGGTCGCCGAGCCCGTCGCTCGTGGCGACCAGCCGGAGGCGATCCGTCTCGGGATCGTACAGCCGGACGCCGCTGATCTCGTAGCCGAGGACCTCGTCGGCGGCCTCGATCAGCCGGTCCGCGACCGCCTCCCTGTCGTCGGCGCGCTGGATTCGTTCGACGGTGCCGAGGAGCCGTTCGAGGATGCGCTCGCGGCGCTTCCGCTCCGAGGCGTCCGCGAAGAACACGGAGAGCCCGTCGGGCGAGGGGTACGCGGTCACCTCGGTCCACAGGTCGAGCGGCTCGTAGCGGTCCTCGAACGAGACCGGCTCCTGCGTCTCCATCGCCCGGCGGTAGTTCTCCTCGTACTCCTCGCCGATCGCGGCCGGGAACTCCTCCCAGACGTCGGCGCCGAGCAGCTCGTCCGGCTCGCGGTCGAGCAGCGACGCCGCCTTCTCGTTGACGTAGGTGAACCGCCAGTCGGCGTCGAGCGCGAAGAACGCGTCGTCGATCCGTTCGAGGGTGTCCTCGAACCGCTCGACCGCCGCCTCGCGCTCCTCGCGGGCGATCCGCCGCTCGATCGCGCGTCCCAGCCAGTCGGCGAGCAGCTCGACGAACAGCCGCTCCGACTCGTCGAACGGGCGGTCGCGGCGCTCGGGGTCGAGGAAACAGAGCGTCCCGTACGTCTCGCCGTCGACGACGACCCGCCCGCCGACGTAGCTGCCGAAGCCGAACGCCTCGTAGGCCGGGTCGTCCCCGAGGCCCGCGGCCTCGGGGTCCGTGAACGCGACCACGTCGTCGCTCCGCACCGTCCGCTGGCAGTAGGTCAGTTCGAGCGGGATCGTCCCGTCGTCGTCGAGGTCGCGCTCGCCGAGCGAGTCCAGCAGCCCCGTCCCGTCGCTGTACCGCCGGAGTTCGAGCCGGTCGCCGTCGACCCGCGAGGAGTAGCCGATCGACAGCCCGAGCCGGTCGCGGCCCAGCTCCAGCAGCCGGTCGAGCTTCTCGTCGAGGTCGGTCGTCCGGTCCGAGACGACCCGGATGAACGGTTCGAGGACCGGCTCCTCCTCGGCGTCCCGCTCACGCACGCGTCTCTCATCCGATCCCTCGGCCAGCCTGTCAGCGAGCGTCTCGCCGTCGGCCGCGAGCCGCCGCCCGGAGACGTACTCGACCCCGAGCCGGCTCGCGTCGATGCCGGCGTCGGGGCGGTCTCGCACCGAGTAGGCGAGTACCGTCGCGTCCGGGTAGCGGTCGCTGACCGCCCCGAGGCGGTCGAGCGCGACCGCGTCGCTCCCGGCCGCGAGGTCGGCGTTCGCGGCGCCCCCGCCGCTCGGTCCGGACCCGCCGTCGCCGCTCGGTCCGGGTCCGCCGCCGTTCAGCTCGGACGCAGCGTCGTCACCGAGGTCCCCGTCGTCGTCGCACAGTCGGACGACGACGCGCTCCGGACCGGCGGCCGCGTCCGAGTCGGCGTCCGCGTCCGGGCGGCCGGTCGCGCCCGAATCCGCGTCCCCGTCGCCCGCGACGTCGCCCGCTCGGCGGACGCGCGTCTCCTCGGGGAGCGCTCCCCAGGCGGCGTCGACGGGCTCGCCGACGTGAAGCGTCGACTCAGCGGTCATCCGTGACGAGTACGTTCCGCGGCGGTCGTCCGCGACGAGGGCGGTCCGCGGCGGTCATTCCCGCCGCGGCCCCCTCGTCTCACGCGCTCGGCCGGGCGCCCGGCGGGGGCCCGTCGCACGCTCGGGGCCGGTGCTTCCAGCGGTCATCGGTTCGCTCATCGCGACTGCTACGGACGGCCCCCTGATAATCGTTCCCTCCGATTTTTCGGATCTGAGAGCGCCGTCCGGCGACCGCCTCGGCGGCGATCGTCCCGACACGATTTAGGCGGCCCGCTCACAACGGGCCGGTAATGAGTACGCAGGCCGCGACGGCGGACCGGACAGTCGTGATCGGGCTGGAGGTCCACGTCCAGCTCGAGACCGACACGAAGATCTTCTGCGGCTGCTCGACGGAGCCCGGAGACGACGAGGCGCCGAACACGCGCACCTGCCCGACCTGCCTCGGGCTGCCGGGCGCGCTCCCCGTCCTCAACGAGGCCGCCGTCGAGGCCGCCGTGAAGGTGGGGAAGGCGATCGACGCCGACATCCCCGAGACGACGACGTTCCACCGGAAGAACTACTACTACCCCGACCTCCCGAAGAACTTCCAGCTCACCCAGTACGACGCGCCGATCTGCCAGTCGGGCGAGTTAGAGGTCCGCGTCGACGGCGACCCGCGGGCGATCGGGATCACCCGCGCGCACCTCGAGGAGGACCCCGGGAGCCTCCAGCACGCCGGCGGCTCCATCGAATCCGCGACGCACACCCTCGTCAACTACAACCGCGCGGGCACGCCGCTGATGGAGATCGTCACGGAGCCGGACTTCCGCTCGCCGGCCGAGACGCGCGCGTTCCTCGCGAAGCTGGAGGAGGTCCTCGAATACCTCGGCGTGTTCGACCCCGGCCGCGACGGCAGCCTGCGCGTCGACGCCAACGTCTCCCTCGTCCCCGACGAGCACGTCGCGGACGACGGGACGATCGACGCCGACGCGCTCGACGACGTGAGCCGCGCCGAGGTGAAGAACATCTCCAGTCACAAGGGCGCCGAGCAGGCGCTCGCCTACGAGGTCACCAGACAGGAGAACGTCCTCCGGCGCGGCCGCGAGATCGAACAGGAGACCCGTCACTGGGACGAGGACCGCGGCGTCACCGTCGGGATGCGCTCGAAGGAGGCGGAGAAGGACTACCGCTACTTCCGCGAGGGCGACCTCCCCGCCTTGGAGGTGGCCGACTGGAAGGAGCAGATCGCGATCCCGGAGCTGCCCGACGCCCGCCGCGAGCGCTTCCGCGAGGAGTACGGGCTCGACCGCGAGGCCGCCTCGAAGCTCACCTCCACGAAGGCGGTCGCGGACTTCTTCGAGGACGTGGCGAGCGAGTTCGACCCCGACCTCGCCGCGACGTGGGTCGCCGACAACCTGCTCGGCGAGCTCAACTACCGCGAGATGGAGATCACCGACGTCGAGGACAGGCTCGACGAGTTCACGCGCCTGATCGAACTCGTCGCGGCCGACGAGCTGACCGTCAAGAACGCCGAGGAGGTCGTCCTCCGCGAGATGCTCGACGAGGGCGACGACCCCGAGACCGTCATCGAGCGCGAGGGGCTCGGGAAGGCCGAGAGCGGCGAGGTCGAGGCCGCGGTCGCGGCCGCCATCGACGAGAACCCCGACGCCGTCGCCGACTACCGCGACGGCGACGAGGGCGCGATCAACTTCCTCGTCGGCCAGGTGATGCAGGCGACGGGCGGCAGCGCCGACCCCGGCCAGGTGAACGGCCTGCTCCGCGAGGAGCTGGACGGCTGAGACGGGGCCGACCTCGAACGATTTCGGGAGCGGACTAATCGGATCTGTGGCGGCGATACGGTATTTAAATACACATGAGCTGCGGCGACGATAGCTTATAAAAGACGATTTGGTCGGCGCGTGCCCGTGAGCGGCCGCCACTGGCGGCCGCGAACGGCACCGCGCGAGGGAGTCGGCGGTCCGGAGCAACGCGGAGGACCGCCGACGAGGCTGGGGAGGCGTGAGGTGCCGTGCGGAGCGGTGCGGGGCGGGACTCAAAGGGGCAGTCGCGAGGACGAAGCACGGCGACGGAAGCACCGCAGCGAGTGAGCGGAGCGAACGAGCGAGGAGCGCACCGAGCCGCGCGAGTCTTCGCGACTGGGGCTTTGGAGGTCTTCGCCGCCGATGTGCCAACACCCATTTATAAATGAGCGACTGGGGCTTTGGAGGTCTTCGCCGTCGATCTCCGGTCAATTGTTTATAAGCGAGTATTCGAGGATTTGGAGTGGTTCACCGCGGAGGCTACGTACTATTGAGCGCGCCGAAACCGTGCGATTGACGCCGCCGCGCCCGCTACGGCGCTCATGGACGTGACCGTCGAGGTCGTCGGCGAGGGGACCGCCGAGTACAGCCTCCCCGCCGACGCGACGTACGACGACCTGATCCGCGAGGCGGGCTACCACCCGCAGGAGGCGTCGGCGCTGGTCGACGGCTCGCCGGTCCCGGGCGACCGCGTCGTCGACGCCGAGCGGGTCCGGGTCCTCCGATTGATAAAGGGCGGCGCGACGGACGGCGACGCGACGGACGGCGACGCGTGACCGACGAGTACGATCTCCCCGGCCCGCCCGGCGACGTGACCGTCGAGCCCGCAGTCCCCGACGACCGCCTCGACGTCCTCCGAATTCTCGACGCGGCGATGCTGGAGACCGACGCGGACGCGGTCGACGACCGGATCGCGGCCGGCGACGTCCTCGTCGCGCGCTCGACGCGGACCGGCGGCGTCGTCGGTGCCTTAGTCGCCGTGCGACCCGCCTCGGACCGGCTTCACGTCGACGCCGTCGCCGTCAGGCGGGCGCGACGCGGTCGGGGGATCGGCTCCGCGCTCGTCGCGGCCGCGGTCGACCGAGGTAAATCAGATCCCGCGATCGAGGCCGTCACTGCCCGGTTCGACGCCGATCTGCGGGCGTTCTACGAGGCGCTGGGGTTCACGATCCGGTCGGAGGAAGCGGCGGGAGACGCCGCGGACCGAGGCTCGGATCGCCTCGACGGGAAACTGTCGGTGGGCGGCCGCGAGTCGGCGTGAACCGACCGTAAGCGGCGCGTCCGACTCGCGGCTGACTGATCTTTTTCAGTATGGTATGAGTACACATGTTTCCCCCACAGATGATGCCCTCAGCGCCCGGCTCGCCCGACCCCGGTAGCATCGACGTCGAAGCGGTGGACTCGATCGACGGTCCCCGGCTCCGATCGACCGCGTCCGCGGACGACAGCCCGAGCACCGCGGACCGGCCCGCCGCGGACCGACGCGTCCGCGGCGACGCCTCCGAGACCGAGCGCGACCTCCCCGAGGACCGCGTCGAGCGGCTCGCGGACGAAGTGGCCGCGCTCGAAGCGGAGGTCGCGGCGCTGGAGGCGGAAGTCGAGTCGAAGGAGCGGCAGCGCCAGCAGGTGATCGACAACTACGAGTCGATCGTCGCGGCCCGACGGGCGCCCGACCGCCCGTCCGAAACGGACGCCGCGGCGCCGGAGCCGAGCGACGGACGGGGACTCCTCGCCGCGGTCGCGTCCGGCGTCGGACGGGTAGCGGGGCGGCTGCGACCCGGCCGCGAGTAGCCGCCCGCTGCCGGCCTTCCGGCGAACCCGACCGCGGAGACGGCCCGCGCCCGCATTCGACGTTCATTTCCCGGTCGCCCCCGTCGTTACGGGTATGAGCGCTACTTCGCCCTCGATTTCGGCGACTCCCTTCCGAGCCGCGGTGATCGAGACATGAGCGGCAAAGACGACTACTACAACCGATCCAAGCAACAGGGGTACCGCGCCCGGTCCGCCTACAAGCTGAAACAGCTCGACGAGGAGGCGGACCTCCTCAACCCCGGCGACACCGTGGTCGACCTCGGCGCCGCGCCCGGCGGGTGGCTTCAGATCGCCGCCGAGGAAGTCGGCGAGTCGGGGACCGTCGTCGGCGTCGACCTCCAGCGCATCGACGAGTTCGACGACCACGACGTCGAGACGATCCGCGGCGACATGACCGAGGAGCGCACCCGCCACTACCTGCGCGAGGCGGTCGGCGAGGGCGGCGCGGACGCGGTCCTCTCGGATATGGCGCCGAACATGACCGGCGAGTACAACCTCGACCACGCCCGGTCGATCCACCTCGCGCGGCAGGCGTTCGACGCCGCCGACGAGCTGCTCGCGCCCGGCGGCGACTTCGTCGTGAAGGCCTTCCAGGGCGAGGACCTCGACGCCTTCCGCGACGACGTGAGCGAGTCGTTCCAGTACGTGCGGACCGTCTCGCCGCCCGCCTCGCGGGACGCCTCCTCGGAGGTGTACCTCGTCGCGAAGGGGTACACGACCTCGCCGGTCGCCGAGGGCGACCGCGTCGAGGTGACGGTCGAGGAGGAGGGCGACGAGGGCGACGGCATCGCCTACGTCGAGGGGTACACGCTGTTCGTCGACGGCGACGTGGGCGAGACGCTGACGGTCGAGGTCACCGACGTCAAGCCGCGGTTCGGCTTCGCCGAGCCCGTCGACGGGGACGGCTCGGACGCGTCGAACTGAGCTGTCGCGGTCGGGCGACCGCTCGCGACGGCGGCGCCGCGGCCGCCCGACCGCTCGCCAGCCGACCGGGCCCGGGGGCGCCGCTATCAGCCGGGATAATTCGACTCTGATTCTTATATACCCCCGCGGGCGAGTGACGACGAATGAACAGCGACGACGCGAGGACCCGGTCCGAGAGCGGTTCCGCCGACGGGGACGGCTCGACGGCATCGACGGACGCGGACCGTTCGGCGGCATCGACGGACGCGGACCGTTCGGCGGCATCGACGGACGCGGACGCGACCACCGACGGCGGGGTCGCGTCCGACGAGACGGCGGCGGCCTCCAGCGCCGCCGCGGGCGGCGACGTTCCCGTTTCGGCGTTCCGCGAGGCCGCGGAACGGTTGACCGACGGCGACCTCGGAGCGCGGTTCCCGGCCGAGGAGGCGGACGGCGAGGCGGCGGCGCTGGCGGCGACGCTCAACGAGTTCGTCGACGGGGTCGCCGAGACCGTCTCCGCCGTCGACGGCTTCGGCGACGAGGTGGCGGGCGCGACCGAACACGTCCGGTCGAACGTCGACCGCGCGAAGGCGCAGAGCGACGAGGTGTACGCCGCGGTCGACGACATCGAGGCGGCCGCGACCCGCCAGCGCGACGACATCGCGGCCGCGACGAGCGAGCTCCAGACCGTCTCGGCCGCCACCGAGGAGGTCGCCGCCTCCGCGGACGAGGTGGCCGAGACCGCGGCCGGCGTCGCCGAACGGACCGACGAGGGGACCGACGCCGCGACTGCCGCCATCGAGGAGCTCCGCGTCGTCGACGAGCGGACCGAGGAGGCCCTCGAACGGGTCGAGACGCTCGAGTCGGAGGTCGCGGCGATCGAGGACGTCACCGACCTGATCCAGGACATCGCCGACGAGACGAACATCCTCGCGCTCAACGCGTCGATCGAGGCCGCCCGCGCCGGCGAGGCCGGCGCCGGCTTCGAGGTGGTCGCCGAGGAGGTCAAGAGCCTCGCCGAGGAGGCGCGGGACGCCACGAGCGAGATCGAGTCGTCGATCCGGTCGGTGCGCGCCGAGACGGACGCGACCGTCGACGAGATGGCCGAGATGCGCGAGCGCGCCGACGAGGGGATAACCACCGCCGAGGAGGCGCTGGAGGCGTTCACCGACCTCGCCGCCGACGTCGAGGAGACGACGAGCGGCGTCGAGGAGATCCGCGACGCCACCGACGACCAGGCGACCTCGATCGAGGCGGTTGTCGACGCGGTCGAGTCGGTCGGCGACCTCGCCGAGGAGACGGCCGCCGACGCCGGCGACGCCACCGCGGTCGCGCACGCGCAGAAGACGTCGCTTGCGGAGGTGGCGGCCGGGGCGTCGACGCTCGCCGACCGGACCGGCACCCTCGACGACGCGCTCGACGCCTACGACGCGGACGGCACGGCGGCCGACGACGCGGTCGTCCTCGACTTCTGGCACGCGTTCGGCGGCCGCAAGGCCCGGCTCCTCGACGAGTTCGCGGCCGAGTTCGCCGCCGAGACTGACGGGATCGCGGTCCGGCCCTCCTCGAAGGGGAGCTACCGCGGCGTGTTCGAGGCGACGCTCGCGGCGGCGGACCGGGGCGACCCGCCAGCGATCGCGCACCTCTACGAGATCGGCACCCAGCGCGCGCTCGACAGCGGGGCGTTCACGCCCGTCGAGCGCCTCCTCGACGCGGGCGGCGCCGGCAGCGTCGGAGGGACCGACGCGGGGGTCGGGCCGACCGACGCCGCGGGCGGCCCGGGTTCGGGGTTCTCGCCCGACGACCTGCTCGACCCCGTGGCCAACTACTACCGGACCGACGGCGTCCTCCACTCGATGCCGTTCAACGCGTCGACGCCCGTGCTGTACTACGACCGCGCGGCGTTCGAGCGCGCCGGGTTGGACCCCGACGACCCGCCGGAGACGTTCGACGAGGTCCGCCGCTGCGCGGAGCGGCTCGTCGAGCGCGGCGCGACGGAGACGGGAATCACGTTCGCGACGTACTCGTGGTTCGTCGAGCAGTGGTTCGCCGAGGCCGGCGAGCCGCTCGTCGACGCCGACAACGGGCGGGGCGGCACGCCGACCGAGAGCCGGCTCGACGGGCCGGTCGGCGAGCGGGTCTACCGCTGGATCGCCGACATGGCGGCCGACGGCCTCTACCACGACCCCGGCATCGAGGCCCGCGGGCAGGCCCGCGAGGCGTTCCACGAGGGGCGCGCCGGGATGCTGATCGGCTCAACCTCCGCGATGGTCGACGTCCGGGAGGGGGCCTCCTTCCCCGTCGGGGTCGGCTACTTCCCGGTCGCGGACGAGCGGCACGGCGTCGTCGTCGGCGGCGGGTCGCTGTGGGTCGCGGACGGCGCGTCGACGGCCGAGCAGCGCGCGGCCGCGGCGTTCCTCGGCTGGCTCGCGGCGCCGGAGCGGCAGGCGCGCTGGCACCGCGAGACCGGCTACTTCCCGGTCCACGAGGGCGCGGTCGACCGGCTCGACCGCGACGGGTGGTTCGACGAGAACCCCGGTTACCGCACCGCGATAAACCAGTTGCTCGACGCCGAGGACGCGGTCGCCACGACCGGCGCCCGGATCGGCCCGTTCGATACGGTCCGGACGCTCGTCGCCGAGGCGTCCGTCGACGCCCGCGAGCACGGGGTCGACTCCGCGGTCGAACGGCTCGCCGACAGCACCGCCCTGCAGCTCGAACGGTACGCCGAGGAGCGCGCCGACGGCTCGTAGCGTCGCCGCCGATATGGGGAAGCTGCCGACCCCGCGGAACCGAAACCGACCGCTCGGCCGTTCAGCGCTCCCGACGCGTCCACTCGCGCAGCGTGAACCGGTCGTACGCCGTCTCCGCCGCGATCTCCCACTCGCTCTCGTCCCACTCGGGGTAGTACGTGTCCCCCTCGTAGACGCCGTCGACGTGGCTGAGGACCATCCCGTCGAGGTGCGGCTGGAACAGCTCGTAGATCCCGCCCCCGCCGAGGACGTAGACGGGGTCGTCGGCCTCGTTGGCGTCCGTCGACTCCTCGGGTATCGGATCCGCCTCGGCGGCGACCCGGTCCGCGTCGGCGCCCGCTCCGGCCGCCTCGGCGTCCGCCGTCGGGGCGGCCGTTCCGACGAGGTCGCGGGCCAGGTCGAGCGCCGCCTCGGCGCCGCTCGCGACGACCGCGGTCGGGGCGTCCACCGCCTCGACGCTCCGGCTCACGACGATCTGCCGGCTGCCGGGGAGGTCGTCGCGCATCGAGTCGAAGGTGCGGCGGCCGAGGATTACCGGCGAGCCCGCGACGCGCTCGCGGTACTGCCGAACGTCCGCCTCGATGTGGGGCCACGGTACCTCCCCCTCGTTCCCGATCACCCGGTTCTCCGCGAGCGCGGCGACGCTGACGAGTCTCACGGGCCGGATACGGGGTCTGCGCTGAAAAATCCGTGCGTCCGGCGTCGAATGAGCTCGACGGCGCTGTCGATGCTCCGTTCTTCAGACGGACCCTCACCCGAAACAGCCACGATGAGGGCTACGAATCGATCGCAGCGAAATCTGCCGGTAACAGTCAGTGCTCGGTGACCGCCCGCTGGTGAATCCAGCCGCAGACGGCGCCGACGGGGAGGGTCAGCCAGAACGTGTAGGCGAATCCGAATCCGCCGTAGAGCAGACCGACCACCACGGATCCCCTCACCGGTTCGGGGCCGCCGTCGAGCAAAAAGACGCCCAGTAGCACTGCGACGACCAGCAGCGTCGCGACGACGTAGGTCAGCACCGTCGCGAACAGGCCGGTGAAGGGCCCGCGGTACGACATCGACCCGGGAAGCAGTCGCCACGCCGCGGCGCCGCCGACGAAGGCGGCCGGGACGACAAGCGGAATCGCCAGCAGCCCGAAGTACCAGAGTCCGCCCGTGGTCGTAAGTGACCCGAAAACGAGCAGCGTCCGGATACCAGTCACGACGGCGAACGCCACCGCTGCGGCCAGTGCCGCGGCGGCGGCGGCGTAGCCGGCGCCGACGGCCGGTCGGCTCGCGCCGGGCAGCCGCCCCGGGCCGTAGCGTTTACAGAACCTCCCGGCGCTCCTCACGAAAGCCGTACTCATACCGTCGTATTCGTCTCCCCGGTCATATTCTAACCGGCCGGACCCTCGGACGGTGCCGAGCGACGACCGAGGCGGTCGTGATCTCGACCCGGCTATTCGAAGGCGAGCGAACCGGTGGCCGTACGGGTCGGACAGACCCGGCTCGACGGGACTGACCCGAAAACGGATCGCACTCAGTCGTCGAGGCCGAGCAGGTCGAACGGGTAGCCGTTGTCCAGTTCGTCGGCGCGCTCGTAGACGACGCGCGCGGCCGCCACGTCCTGGATCGCGAGCCCGGTCGAGTCGAAGACGCTGACGCCGCGCACGCCGTCGGCGTCGGCCGGCGTCCCGGGGGTGCCCGGACGGCCCGCACGGCGGCCGACGACGATCTCGCCGATCTCGCCGTAGATGTCGTCGTCGGTGAGCGTCCCCGCGGCGTAGGGGACGTTGATCTCGCCGGAGTGGGTGCACTGCTCGTGGTCGTCGATGACGACGGTGGCGTCGAGGAGGAGTTCGTCCGCGAGCTCGTGTTTCCCCGCCGCGTCCGCGCCCATCGCGTTAATGTGGGTGTGTTCGCCCACGTCGTCGGGGCCGACGATCGGGTCCTCGACGGGCGTCACCGTCGAGAGCACGTCGCAGTGGCCGGCCTCGGCGACCGAGCCCGCGCGCACGTCGAACCGGTCCTCGAAGGCGTCGACGAAGTCGGCGACGCGCTCCTCGTCGAGGTCGCTCACGACGACCTCCTCGATGTCTCGCACCGTCGAGATCGCCTCCAGCTGCGTGTACGACTGGACGCCCGCGCCGACGATCCCCAGGCTCGTCGCGTCGGGGACCGCGAGGTGGTCGGTCGCGACCGCGGCGGCCGCGCCGGTGCGTTTCATCGTCAGCGTCGTCCCGTCGAGGACCGCGAGCGGGAACGCCGTCTCCGGGTCCGAGTAGATCATCGTCCCCATCACCGTCGGGAGGTCGTGGTCGGCGGGGTTGTCGGTGTGAACGTTCACCCACTTGATCCCGGCCGCGTCCCAGCCGTCGCCGGTCGCGGTCTCCTCGGCGACGTCCTCCTCGCGCACGTCGAGGTACGCCGGCATCGACCGGAAGTCGCCGTTGTACTCGGGGAGGTCGATGTACGACTTCGCCGGCATCTTGGCGTCGCCGCGCTCGTAGGCCGTGAACGCGCCGCGGACCGCGTCGATCACGCGGTCCATCTCGGCGTTCTCGTCGACGTCGTCCGCGTTGAGAAGCAGCGTCTGCATGTCGCAGAATTTGCCAGCCGCTACTTAGTGTCTTCCGAAGACGCGCCGGGGCCTTCCGAACGGGCGTCGGGACTCGCCGAACGGGCGTCGCGCTCGGCGACCACGATCGCCCGCAGGTCGTTGACGTTCGTCCCGGTCGGCCCGGTCCGGAGCAGCGCGCCAGCCGCGTCGAGCGCCGGGTACGCGTCGTTCGCGTCGAGGGCGTCCGCGGCCGCCTCGCGGGCCAGCGGGCTCCCGGTGTCGCCGTCACCGTCGCCGCCGTCGGAGCCGCCCCCAACGAGCCGGTCGTCGACCAGCGCCCCCGCGGCGTCCGTGGCGCCGTCGATCCCGTCGGTGTCGACGCTCGCGACGGCGACCGCGGCCGCGTCGCCGGTCCCCACGCCGATCGCCCCTGCGCCGCCGAGTTCGACCGCGGCCGACAGCGCGAACTCCTGATTCGGGCCGCCCGCGCCGGCGTCGTCGCCGAGCGTCACCGTCACCTCGCCGGCCGAGAGGAGGACCGCGGGCGGTTCGACCGGCTCACCGGCCGCGCGGCACTCCTCGGCGACCGCCGCGTGCGTCTTCGCCGCCTCCGGCGCCTCGCCGCGCACCCGCGAGGAGAGGACGAGCGGCTCGTGCCCGCGCGCCGCGGCGACCTCCCGAGCGGCGCCGAGGGCGGTGCGCGCGCTCGCGACGATCCGGACGTCGACGCCGTCGCCGTCGAACGGGGAGTCGTCGGGTCCCGGCGTCTCCGCGAGGTCGCCCGCGGCGCCGCGTTCCAGCCGGTCGGTCACGGCCGCCGGCGCGTCGATCCCGTATCGGTCGAGGACCGCGAGCGCGTCCGCGTAGGTCGTCGGATCGGGCGACAGCGGGCCGCTCGCGATCACGGCCGGGTCGTCGCCGGTCACGTCGCTTATCGCGAGCCCGAGGACGTCGGCGGGCGCGGCCGCCCGCGCCAGCCGCCCGCCCTTCACCGCCGAGAGGTGCTTTCGGACCGCGTTGATCTCGTCGATGGCCGCGCCGCTCGCCAGCAGCGCCTCGGTCGTCTCGCGGAGGTCGGCGAGTCCGATCCCCTCGGCGGGCGCGGCCAGCAGCGCGCTCCCGCCGCCGGTGAGCAGCCCGACCACGAGGTCGTCCGCGCCGGCGTCGGCCGCGACCTCGCGGACTTCTCGGGCGCTCTCGACGCCCGCCTCGCTCGGGGTGGGGTGGTCGCCGGGGAGGACCGAGATGCGATCGGTGTCGGTCGGGTCGTCCGTGACGACCGCGCCGCCGTCGATTCGGTCGCCGAGGAGCTCCTCGACCGCGGCCGCGAAGTGGCCCGCCGCGTTGCCCGCGCCGACGACGAGGGCGCGGTCGTAGGTAGCGAGGTCGTAGGTCGCGGTTTCGTCGTCGACGCCGGTGACCGTCAGGACGCCGTCGTCGAGGGAGAGGGCGTCCGCGACGACGCGTTCCGGGTGCGCGGCCTCGATCCCCGCGGTGACGCAGTCGAGCGCGAGTTCGCGGGCCGGGTCGCTTACGTGTCGCTCGCGCTCGGCGACGGTCACGGCGGTGTCGGCGGACTGATCGGGCATCGGTTGGGTCGCCTCGGTCGGGATGCGCGCCGGCGCCCCAAGAGCGTTCTGGCGTTATAAATAGTTGCTACCAGACTGACGGACGACACCGTCAAAGCCCCAGTCGCTCGGCTCTACGTATTTACTTATAAATCTCCGATCGACACGGCCACCGCCGAAGCCCCAGTCGCGAGGCGGGCGCACGCTCGTTGCGTTCCTCGCTCAGTCGCTGACGCTCCTTCGCTGCGGTACTTACGTCCCCTGCGCCCGCCTCGCGACTGCCCCTTCGAGTCCCACCCGACCGCACAGCACCGCAGCCTCACACCTCCCCAGCCTCGTCGCTGGCGCCGACGGCGCCAGCGACTCCCTCGCGCGGACGACTCGCGCCCTGTCGGGCGCTCGTCGGCGCGCGCCACCGCATCCTCTTTTATAAAAGCCGCAGCGCTCGCCCGTGGGTATCTATAAGCTCAAAAGGCGGTGTGCGGAAATATCACGCGGCTCGTCGGCCGTTTTAGAGGATGACGCCGCGCGTCTGGAGCACGTAGTAGGCCGCGAGCAGCGCCGCGATGACGTACTGCCCGAGCGCGACCTCGTCGTACTCGCCGACCGCGACCTTGATCAGCGGGTAGGCGACGATGCCGGCCGCGAGCCCGTCGGCGATGGAGTAGGCGAACGGCATCACGGTGACCGTGAGCCCCGCGGAGACGGCCCACGCCGGGTCCGTCCAGTCGACCTCGACGAGCCCCTGGAGCATCATCACGCCGACGACGATCAGCGCGATGAAGGAGGCGTACGCCGGGATCGCGGCCACGAGCGGGATCAGGACGAGCGACGCGAGGAAGAGCAGCGCGACGACCAGCGCCGTCAGGCCGGTCCGGCCGCCCTCCTCGACGCCGGTCGACGACTCGATGTACGTCGTCACCGTGGAGGTACCCAGGACCGCGCCCGCGGTCGTCCCCACCGCGTCGGCCATCAGCGGCTTGTCCATGTCGGGGAGGTCGCCGTCCTCGTCGAGGAAGTCACCGAACTGCGAGACGCCGATGAGCGTCCCCGCGGTGTCGAAGAAGTCGACGAAGAAGAAGGTGAACACGACCAGGACGAACGTGAGCGGGTCGATCCCCCCGAGCCCGTCGACGAACGCCCCCGCCAGCGGCGAGATGTCGTACTGCGCGCTCGGGAGCGACTCCGGCGTGACCGTGCCGCGCCCGAAGACCCCGGCGAGCGTGAGCCCCCAGCCGACGGCGGCGGTCGCCACGATCCCGATCACGATCGAGCCCGTGATCCCCCGCGCCCAGAGGCCGAAGGTGAACACGAGCCCGAGCAGTCCCAGTATCGCCCACGGGTTCCCGAACACGCCGCCCAGCGTGACGAGCGTCGCCTCGTCGGGCACGACGATCTGGAGCTCTTGAAAGCCGATGAACAGCAGGAACAGCCCGATACCGGCGCCGACCGACCGCTTCACCGGCTCCGGGAACAGCCGGATGACGTACTCCCGCGCGCCGACCGCGGTCAGGACCATGAACAGGACGCCCTCGACGAACACCGCGGCCAGCGCCGTCTGCCACGGGACGCCGAGCCCGAGCACGACCGTGTACGCGAAGAAGGCGTTGAGTCCCAGCCCGGGCGCGAGCCCGAACGGCCGGTTGGCGTACAGCGCCATCACGAGGGTCGCGATCGCCGCCGACAGCGCCGTCGCGATGGCGATCATCTGGAACACCTCCCCCTGCCCGTACCCCTCGATCTGGATCGCCTCCGAGAGGATGGCGGGATTCACGACGATGATGTACGACATCGCGAGGAACGTCGTCAGCCCGGCGACCAGTTCGGTGCGGACGTCCGACCCGAGCGACTCCACGTCGAACCGCGCGGCCAGCGTGTCTGAAAGGCCCATTGAACGGGTGGGTGTTCCCGCGGATCGGGTGATAAGCCTTGCTGAACGAACCGGAATACGATCCGTATATATGGATCAAAATGCCTCTCAAATGGATTTTTTCGCGGAGAGTATGCGCGAACGTGGCTACTCGAACGTCGTCAGCGCCCCGACCGGCGCGTCGGTGATCGCTCGCGCGCGGTCCATCCCCTCGTCGCCGACCGCGATGAGCGCGAACACGCCGGTGACGTCTGCGTCGCCCTGGAGGGCGATGTCGAGGAGGAGCTCCTGGGTCTCGCCCGACCGGATCAGGTCGTCGACGACCAGCACCGTGTCGCCGGCGTCGATCGCGCTCGCGGGGAGGTAGTAGGTGAGCTCGATGCCGGAGGCGAGCCGCTGGCGCGACTCGATGAACTCCTCGACCGCGGTCTCCTTCGACTTCTTCGCGTACGCCAGGCGCGCGTCGAAGAAGGAGGCCATCGCCGCGCCCAGCGTGATCCCGTCGGTCGCGGCCGTCAGCACCACGTCGGGCGACTCGAACTCGAACGTCTCCGCGGCGACCGGCGCCACCAGATCGAGGAACGACTGGTCGAAGACGACGCCGGAGTTGTCGACGTACCCCTCGTCGTCGAACTCGACGCGCGCGACCAGCTCGTCGGCGAGCGCCTCGCGGCCGACCGACTCGACGACCTCGCTCGCGCGGTCGGTCCCCGGTAACACGTGCCCGTTCACGTACCGGTTCAGGTCCCCCGCGGGCAGCCCGGTCACCTCCGAGAGCTCCTCGTACGTTCGCGTCTCCTTCAGCATCCGCAACACGGCGACCGCCTGTAGCTGGAGGGCCGCCTTCTCTGCGCGGTTCATACGGATGATCGCGATCGCACAACTATGAATACGTCGAAGTCAAGTGCGACATGGATACCCACGTGCGTGCGTCACACGGCCGCGGATTCGGACGGCGGGCGACGGACCTCGACGCCGATCCTCACGACCGCCTCACGCCTCGGGCGCGTCGAAGAAGACGGCGGGCTCGTCGATCGCGATCTCGACGTGGTCGCGGTCGTCGAGGGGGCGCAGCCGGACGGTAAGCGCCCCCGCAGCCTCGGCGGCCGCGCGCAGCGCGGCGAGGTCGTCGCTCGCGAGGTACGTCGGCACGCAGAGCGCCACCTGCGCCGCCTCGTCGGTCGCGACCACCAGCCGGTACGCGGTGTCGTCGGCGGCGCCCGCGTACACGTCGACGCCGTCGATCGCGGCGTCGTCGACCGCGGAAAGCGCCGCGTCGAACTCCGACTCGGGTAAGAGTACGTCGATCCGGGCGGCGTCCGCGACCGGGTTCACCTGTCCGGGATGCCCGGCGATCGCGGTCCAGCCGCGCTCTCGGTACGCCGCCGCCGTCGACTCCGCGTCCTCCTCGACCGCGTCCCACCGCGGTCCGGGATCGGGTGCGTCCATACCGCTCGCCTACCGCCGGCCCCCCTACATAGGCGTCGGTTTCCCTTCGCGTCGGTTCCCGCTTTCCCCCTCACACCCGAACTCCGGTGTGTCGTTTCGTCAACCGGTCTCCGGCGGCCGGTCGAAAAAGGAGCGACCCCTGCCGGTAGGTTCATAACGCTCTATGGTTTGGTATCGCCTATGCCTACTGACAACGACGATCACGTCGACAGGCGGACGGTGCTCAAGTACGCGGGAACGGCCGGTGCGGTCGGCCTCGCTGGCTGTTCCGGAAACGGCGGCGACGGCGGTGACGGCTCGGACGGCTCGGACGGCGAGGACGGTATGGACGGCGGGGACGGCTCGGACGGCGAGGACGGCTCCGACGGGGGCGACGACACGTTCGAACTCGGCGTCACCATGGGCCAGATGGACTCCGGCCTCGACCCGCAGGACCACGCCGAGACGAACACCGAGATCATCACCGGCCAGATGTACGAGGGCCTGCTCGACCGCGACAAGGAGGGCGGCATCATCGCCGGCCTCGCCAACGAGTGGGAGCGCACGGACGACGGCAGCGTCCGGTTCATGCTGCGCGACGGCGTCACGTTCCACAACGGCGACGACCTGACCGCGGAGGACGTCCGGTTCAGCATCCGCCGGATCGTCTTCAACGACGTCGGAATCGTCAGTCCGCAGACGAACGACCTCGGTCCGGTCTCGGAGGTCACGACCGGCGACGGGGAGGTGACGGTCTCCTTCGAGGGGTACAACCCGATCGCGTTCCAGCTGTTCGCGACGAACGGCGACATCATGCAGCAGTCGTGGGTCGAGGAGAACGGCACCGACTACATCAACCGGAACGCGAACGGGACGGGACCGTTCCGTCTCACCGAGTACCAGTCGGGCAACGTGGTCCGCTACGGGCCGAACGAGGACTACTGGGACGGCGCGCCGGCGGTCGACGAACTCTCCATGAGCGCCTCCAGCGAGTCGAGCACGCGGGTCAACCAGCTTCTCGCGGAGGAGACCGACATCGTGACGAACGTCCCGCCGAACGAGGTCTCTCGGGTGAACAGCTCCGACGTCGCGACGATCAACTCCGTGGCGAGCGCGCGGATCATCTTCCTCCAGATGCGCTACGACGTGGAGCCGTTCTCCAGCCAGCAGTTCCGGCAGGCGATGAACCACGCGGTCGACGTCGAGAGCATCATCGAGAACGTCCTCAACGGCTTCGGGAACCTCACCGCCCAGCCGACGCTCGAGGGTCACGTCGGGTACAACCCCGACATCGACCCATACCCGTACGACCCCGACGAGGCCGAGCGGCTCGTCGAGGAGTCGGGACACGCGGGCGTCGAGATCACGCTTCAGACGCCGATCGGGCGCTACCTCCGCGACGTCGAGATCGCGCAGGCGGCGGCCAACCAGATCGACTCGCTGTCGAACGTCTCCTGTGAGCTGCAACAGCGCGAGTTCTCCTCGCTCGTCCAGGACGTCACCGCGCCGAACATCGAGGACCGCCCGCACTTCACCCTCCTCGGGTGGGGGAACGCCGAGTTCGACGGGAGTCAGACCCTGACGCCGTTGCTCTCCTCCGAGGGTGCGCTCACGATCCTGAAAAACGACGAGCTCGACGGCCTCCTCGAAGAGGCGGAGTCGACCCGAGATCCCGACGAGCGCGTCGACATCCTTCAGGAGGCGAACCAGCTCGCCCACGACCTCGCGCCGTGGGTGTTCATGCACCAGCAGTTCAGCGTCTACGGCGTCTCCAGCGATATCTCTTGGGAGCCGCGGGCCGACGAGTTCATCGACCCGGACACCGCAACGCAACAGTAACGCGACCCCTACCCCTACCGCTCTACATCGTTATTAATGTCACTCGGAAGATTCGCACTCAAAAGAAGCCTCCAAGGGATCGGCGTCGTCTGGGGCGTCGTCACCGTCGTGTTCGCGCTCCGGTTCGTCACGCCCGGCAGCCCGATCAACGCGGTCGCACCGCTCGACGCCTCTCAGGAGACGCGACAGGCGATCGCCGCCGAGCTGGGGCTCGACCAGCCGCTGTACGTCCAGTACGGCCAGTACATCTTCGACCTCCTGCGCGGCGACATGGGGTTCTCGTACATCAAGGGACAGGACGTCGCGACGCTCGTGTTCGGTCGCCTCCCCGCGACGGTCGAGCTGGCGCTCGCCGCCAGCGTCGTCGCCATCGTCCTCGCCATCCCGCTGGGCGTGATCAGCGCGACCCGCCGCAACGAGCCGGTCGACTACGGCGCGACGCTGCTCTCGCTCGGCGGCATCTCCACCCCGAACTTCTGGCTCGGGATCATGCTCATCCTCGTGTTCGCCGTGGAGTTCAACATCTTCAACACCAGCGGTCGCGGGGTCACCGTCGTCGACGTCGCGCTGTCGGTCGTCGGGCCGGAGCCGGTGTTCGGGACGCTGCTGACGTGGCTCGCGTACATCACGCTGCCCGCGATCGCCCTCGGCACGTACTTCATGGCGCTCATCACCCGGCTGACGCGCTCGGGGATGTTGGACGAACTCAGCAAGGGGTACGTTCAGGCCGCGCGGGCCAAGGGGCTCCCGCAGACCCTGATCCGGTACAAACACGCGCTCCGGAACACGCTGATCCCGGTGATCACCGTCCTCGGCCTCCAGCTCGGGACACTGATCGGCGGCGCCGTCATCACGGAGGCGGTGTTCTCGTGGCCGGGGCTCGGCTCGCTCGTCATCGACAGTATCAACACCCGAGACTGGCCGACGCTACAGGGCAGTCTCATCGTTATCGGGACGAGCTTCGTCCTCGTCAACATCCTCGTCGACGTGGTGTACGCGTATCTCGACCCGGAGGTAATAACCGACTAATATGGTCTCTTCACGTGTCATTCGAAACCTCAAAAAGGAGTTCAGACAGAGCGGGCTCGCGAAGCTCGGGCTGGCGCTGGTGGTGATAATCGTGCTTACAGCCGTGTTCGCCCCGTTCATCGCGCCCCACAACCCGACCGACCAACAGCTCAACCAGAGCGAGCTGCCGCCGATCGGCTTCTCGCAGACGGAGGAGCGGACCACCTCGCAGATGGTCGACGGCGAGATCCAGACGGTCACCGAGGAGGTCGAGATCAGCGCCGACCCCGACCACGTGTTCGGCACCGACGGGCTCGGCCGCGACATGTTCTCGCGGGTGGTGTACGGCGCTCGGACGTCGCTCGTCGTCGGCGTCCTCGGCACGCTGCTGGCGGCGTCGATCGGCGTGCCGGTCGGCCTGCTCGCCGGCTATCACCGCGGGCGCGTCGACGACGTCCTGATGCGGATCGCGGACGTGAGTCTCGCGTTCCCCTCGCTCGTGCTGGCGGTCGCGCTGATCGGGCTGTGGGGGCGGGCGGCGGTGGACATCCCCGACCCGTTCGTCGCCGCCGGGCTCGCGCCGGAGATGCCCGAGAGCTTCGTGTTGCCGATAACGGTGGTGATCGTCGTCGGCCTCGTCAACTGGGTGTGGTTCGCCCGGGTCGCCCGCGGGGAGGCGCTCTCCTTGCGCGGGCAGGAGTACGTGAAGGCGTCGCGCGCGCTCGGCGCGGACGACAACACGATCATCCTCCGGCACATCCTCCCGAACGCGATCACGCCGATCATCGTCCTCGGGACGGTGCAGGTGGCGGCGATCATCCTCTTGGAGAGCTCGCTGTCGTTCCTCGGCTTCTCCGGGACGACGCTGTCGTGGGGCTTCGACATCGCGCAGGGGCGCGACTACGTCTCCTCCGGCCAGTGGTGGATCGCCTCCATCCCCGGGCTCGCGATCATGCTGTCGGTGATCGGGATCAACCTGCTCGGCGACTGGCTGCGTGACGCCTTAGACCCCGGTATCGAGGGCGAAGGGGGTGCCGCATGAGCGACGCCGAGCGGCCGGTCGACGAGCCCGACGCGGCGACCGACGGCGGCGCGAGCGACGCCGCCGACGCCCTCGGCACCGGCGACGCGGCCCCGACGGGGACGCCCGCGGCCGGTGACGTGCTCTCGGTCCGCGACCTCTCGACCCGATTCTTCACCGAGGAGGGGCAGATCAACGCGGTGGAGTCGGTGTCGTTCGACCTCCGGGAGGACGAGATCCTCGGCGTCGTCGGCGAGTCCGGCTCCGGCAAGTCGGTGACCGCGCTGTCGCTCGTCGACCTCGTCGAGACGCCCGGTCGCGTCACCGCCGGCGAGGTGTGGTACCGCGACCCCGACCTCGCCGAGGAGTTCCGCGGGGACGACGCCGTGCGGGTCGACGGCGACCACGTCGACCTCCGGACGGTGCCGCCGCGCGTCCGGCGATCGCTGCGGGGGCCCTCGTTCAGCGTCATCTTCCAGGACCCGATGAGCAGCTTCAACCCCTCGATCACGGTCGGCGAGCAGATCGCCGAGGCGGTCGAGGTACAGCGCCGGGCGCGGGCGAACCCGCGCTCGACGCGCTCGCGGACGCAGGGGTACGGGCTCGGCAAGTACCTCCTCGACGGGATCGTCCCCGGCCGCGACTACACGAGCGAGGAGAGCATGGAACGCGCGGTCGACCTGCTCGGGCAGGTCGGGATCCCCGACCCCGAGGAGCGCGTCGACGAGTACCCCGGCCAGTTCTCCGGCGGGATGCTCCAGCGCGCGATGATCGCGCAGGCGCTCGCCGGCGAGCCCGACGTGCTGATCGCCGACGAGCCGACGACCGCGCTCGACGTGACGATCCAGGCGCAGATCCTGAACCTGCTGAAGGAGATCCAGGCCGACCGCGGGATGAGCATCGTGCTCATCACTCACGACCTCGGCGTCATCGCCGAGATGTGCGACCGCGTCTGTGTGATGTACGCGGGCGAGGTCGTCGAGCGCGGCACGCTCGACTCGGTGTTCGAGGACACGGTTCACCCGTACACGCAGGGGTTACTCGGCTCGATCCCCGACGTCGACGACCCGCGGGCGCGGCTCGAACCGATCACCGGCAACGTCCCGAGCCTGGTCGACGCCGAGATGGACGACCGGTGTTACTTCGCGGACCGGTGCCCGAAGGCGATGGACGCGTGCCTCGACAGGCCGCCCGAGGCGACGGTCGACGCCGCCGCCGACCACGGCGCCAAGTGCGTCCTCGCCGACCGCGAGTACGACCCGGCAGACGCGCTCCCGGACGGCTACTTCGGCGATGCCGGAGAGGCGGCCGATCCCGACGACGGTGCCCCGGCCGCGACCGACGGGGGTGGCGACGAATGAGCGACTCGCTGCTCTCCGTCGAGGGACTGAAGAAGTACTACGCGGACGACCCGTCGCTCATCGACCGCCTGCTCGGGGAGGAGTCGGAGAGCGTGAAGGCGGTCGACGGCGTCTCCTTCGACGTGCGGGAGGGCGAGACGCTCGGGCTCGTCGGCGAGTCCGGCTGCGGGAAGTCGACGACCGGCGAGACGGTGCTGCGGCTCCGCGAGCCGACCGAGGGCGAGATCACCTTCGACGGGACCGACGTCCGCGGGATGACCGACGCGGAGCTGAACCAGTTCCGGCGACGCGCGCAGATCGTGTTCCAGGACCCGTTCTCAAGTCTCGATCCGCGGATGACCACCGGCGACATCGTCACGGAGGGGCTCCGGATCCACGACGTCGAGGACAGGCAGGGGCGCCGCGAGACGGCCCGAGAGCTGTTAGAGCGGGTCGGGCTCTCCGCCGACCAGGTGGACCGGTACCCGCACGAGTTCTCCGGCGGGCAGCGCCAGCGGATCGGGATCGCTCGGGCGCTCGCCTTGGACCCCGACTTCGTCGTCCTCGACGAGCCGGTGTCGGCGCTCGACGTGAGCGTTCAGGCGCAGATCCTCAACCTGCTGGAGGACCTCCAGGACGACTTCGGGCTCACGTTCCTCTTCATCGCGCACAACCTCGGCGTGGTCCGGCACGTCTGCGACCGCGTCGCGGTGATGTACTTAGGGGAGATCGTCGAGATCGGCCCGGTCGAGGAGATCTTCGACGACCCCGCGCACCCGTACACGAAGGCGCTGTTATCGAGCGTCCCGCGGGCGAGCACGGAGGCGCGCGACGAGGAGTTCGAGACGCTCCACGGCGACGTGCCCTCGCCGCGGAACCCGCCCGCAGGCTGCCGGTTCCACACGCGCTGTCCGGAGGCGCGCGCGGCCTGCCGAGAGTCGGCGCCGCCGGGGTACGACGTGGGCGACGGCCGGACGGCGACCTGCTTCCGGGCGGACGACGACCACGCGTACTGGGACAGCGAGCCGATCGGCCAGAACGAGGCGGCCGAGGAAGCGCCCGACGCCGGCGAACCGGCGGACGACTGATCGCCTTCGGTTCCGCGGTCGTCCCTTCGTTTATATACTACGGCCCGAACCAGTTCGTCAGTCCTACCCCGAGGCGAGAAGCCGCGACCCGGTTATGCCGCCGCTTCCCCTCGCTTGAGACATGACGCACAGCGACTCCGGCTCCGACGGCGGCTTCGCGCGGCGAACGATCCTCCAGGCGGCGGGGCTCTCGGGCGTCGCCGGACTGGCGGGCTGCATGAGCCAGACGGTCAACACCGCCGCGACCGGTGACGGTGCGGGGCCGACGCAGACCGACGACGAGGAGCCCGCGCTCCCGGAGACGGGGTCGCCGGAGGTCGTCGACCTCGACGAGCGCGGCCGCGAGGTGACGCTGCGCTCGGTCCGCGCCCGCCACGCGGCACATCCCGGCAGCTCGCTGGGCGGGCCGGTCGAGATACCGGTGACGTGGGCGTTCCAGGCCGACGACGGCACGCCGAGCGTGCCCGGACCGGTCCTCCGGGCGACCGAGGGCGACGACCTGTCGATCACGCTCGACAACACCGACGCGGAGATGCCCCACACGCTCCACTTCCACGGCGTCTCGAAGTCGTGGAAGGACGACGGGGTCCCGTCGACGACGGGGATCACCGTGATGCCCGGCGAGAGACACACCTACGAGATCGGCGCGGACGTGCCCGGCACCCACCTCTACCACTGCCACTTCAACACCCCGATGCACATGGACATGGGGATGTACGGGATCCTCCGGATCGACCCCGAGGGGTACGAGGCGGCCGACGTCGAGCAGTTCATGACGCTGAAAGACTGGGACACGCGGCTCTCCCGGTCGTACGGCGGTGAGGACGCGAGCTACGACGTCCAGAACCGGCGGCCGGACGCGTTCACGATCAACGGGCGCGTCGCGCCGTACACGCTCAACCCGGACCACGGCTCGCCGATCGTCGTCAGCGAAGGGGACACGGTGCGGCTCCACCTGGTCAACGCCGGGTTCATGGCCCACCCGATGCACACGCACAACCACCGGTTCCGCACCGTCGAGAAGGACGGCGCCGAGTACCCCGAGGTGTTGCAGTTACCGGAGGACGTGGTGAACGTCGCGCCCGCGGAGCGGTACACCGTCGAGTTCGAGGCGAACGCGGACCCCGGTATCTACCCGATGCACTGCCACAAGGTGGACCACGTCCAGAACGGCGGGATCTACCCCGGCGGGATGCTCACCGCCGTCGTCTACGAGGGGGCGATGGGGACGGACGTGTTCGCGGACCTCATGGAGAAGGCGGGATACGAACTTTGAGGACCGGGTGAACTACCCCACCCTACCGCTTGGGCTGACGCCCTCGCGCTTGAGGGTGGGGCTTCCTGTTTCCACGACGCGCTTTGCATCCACAACCGAGGACACAGG
>NZ_JBZVGZ010000026.1:0-46821 GCF_058630335.1 Halorubrum sp. SD41 | reverse complement strand
GCGGCAGCGAGGCGCGACGCGCCTCTGGCAGCCGGCTGCTTCGCCGCCGGCGACGAGGCTGGGGAGGTGAGAGGTGCGGTCGCGGTGCGGGACGGGGCGGGACTCAAAGGGGCAGTCGCGAGGACGGCGCAGGCGACGTAAGCACTGGAAGGAGCGAACGGAGTGAGCGACTGAAGCGCGCAACGAGCGTGCGCCGTCCTCGCGACTGGGGCTTTGGAGGTGTTCGCCGCCGATCAGCTGTCAACTATTTATAAGCGAGCGGCTGGGGCTTCGGCAGTGTTCACTGCCGATCACCGAGTGCTAACTAAAAGAAGACGCTGTGAGACGTTACCGACGCTCCGATACGGTTTTGGGTCGCCCCGCGGAACCCCCGACAAATGCTGTCTCGACAGTTCGTCCGGGAGAACCCCGAGGTCGTCCGCGAGGCGCTCGCGAACAAGGGCGTCGACGTGGACCTCGACCGGATACTTGACGTCGACGAGGAGTGGCGGGAGCTGAAACAGCGCGGCGACGACCTGCGCCACGAGCGCAACGAGGTCTCCTCGAAGATCGGCGAGCTGAAGGGGGCCGGCGAGGAGGAGGCGGCCCAAGAGGCGATCGAGCGCTCGCAGGAGCTCAAGTCGGAGCTTCAGGAGATCGAGGAGCGCGCCGACGAACTGGAGGCCGAACTGGAGGAGTCCTTACTCGAACTCCCCCAGATCCCGCAGGACTCGGTCCCCGTGGGCGAAGACGAGTCGGAGAACGTCGAGGTGCGTCGCGAGGGGTTCGACGACCTCCGTGACGTCCCGGACGAGATCGAGCCGCACTACGACCTCGGCGAGGACCTCGAAATTCTCGACTTCGAGCGCGGCGCGAAGGTCGCGGGCGGCGGGTTCTACGTCGCGAAGGGCGACGGCGCCCGGCTGGAGCACGCGCTGATCCAGTTCATGCTCGACGTCCACCGCGAGCAGGGGTACGAGGACGTGTTCCCGCCGATCCCGGTCAACTCCGCGTCGATGCGGGGCACCGGCCAGCTCCCGAAGTTCACCGAGGACGCCTACCGCGTCGAGGGGTCGAACGAGGAGGCGTACGACGACGACGACCTCTGGCTGCTCCCGACCGCGGAGGTGCCCGTCACGAACCTCCACCGCGACGAGATCCTGCTCGGCGAGGACCTCCCGCTCAAGTACCAGGCGTACACGCCGAACTTCCGGCAGGAGGCGGGCGAACACGGCACCGAGACGCGCGGCATCGTCCGCGTCCACCAGTTCAACAAGGTGGAGATGGTGAACTTCGTCCGGCCAGAGGAGAGCGACGAGCGCTTCGAGGGGCTCGTCGACGAGGCCGAGGAGGTCCTCCGACGGCTGAAGCTCCCCTACCGCATTCTGGAGATGTGTACCGGCGACCTCGGGTTCACGCAGGCGAAGAAGTACGACGTCGAGGTGTGGGCGCCCGCCGACGACATGGACGAGGGACCGGAGCAGGGCGGCCGCTGGCTGGAGGTCTCCTCGGTGTCGAACTTCGAGGACTTCCAGGCGCGCCGCGCCGGAATCCGATACCGCGAGGAGCACCACGAGTCCGCGGAGTACCTCCACACCCTCAACGGCTCCGGGCTCGCGGTGCCGCGGGTCGTCGTCGCTATCTTGGAGTACTACCAGAACGACGACGGCACCGTCACCGTCCCCGAGGCGCTGCGCCCGTACATGGGCGGCACCGAGGTCATCGAGGGCCACGACGCGGTCGGCGAGTCGAAGCTGGGCGGGGAGTAGCCGGGCGGCGCGGCGGCGACGCCGGCTGAGGCCTTCGTGCCCGGACGGAGGCTGAATCTCTTATACGCGAACCGCGAACGGGACGTATGGAACGCGCCTCCATCGACGAGGCGGACTCAGGACGACCGACCGCGGACCGCGTCCTCGTTACCGGCGCGACGGGGACCGTCGGAGAGCCGCTCGTCCGAGAACTCTCCGACGGGGAGGCGGCGGTCCGCGTCGCGACTCGGAGCCCGGACGACGCACGCGAACGGTTCGGTGAGGGGCCGGAGTGCGTCGAGTTCGATCTCGGTCGCCCCGAAACGTGGGGAGCGGCGCTGGCGGACGTCGACCGACTCTTCCTCCTGTACCCGCCGGGAAGCGGCGTGAGCGACGTCTGCGAGTTCGCCGACGCCGCCGACCGGATGGGCGTCGACCGCGTGGCCTTCCTGTCGATCCTGGGCGCGGAGAAGCTCCCGGTCCTCCCGCATCGCCGGATCGAGACGCACCTCGCGGCGACGGACCTCGCGCACACCTTCCTCCGGGCCTCGTGGTTCGCCCAGAATCTGAGCGAGATCCACCGCGCGGAGATCGTCGAGCGCGACGAGATATTCGTCCCGGCGGGCGACGGCGTGTTGAGCTTCACCGACGCGCGGGACGTGGCGGCGGTCGCCGCGACCGTCCTCACCGAGTCCGGACACGGGGACAGCGCCTACGACCTAACGGGCCCGGCCGCGCTCGACTTCGAGGAGGTGGCCGCGGTCTTCTCCGACGTGCTCGGCAGGCGGATCGAATACGCCGACCCGTCGCGACTGACGTTCGCGCGGCAGATGTACCGGCGCGGGTTCGCTCCGGGGTTCGTCGCGTTCATGATCGCCGAGTACTCGGTCGTGCGCCTGGGGTTCTCCGGTCGGACGACGGACGACGTCGAGGCGGTCCTCGGCCGACCGCCGCGGACGGTCCGCGAGTTCGTCGCGGACTACGCCGACGACTTTCGCCCGTAGCGCGGGCCGGGCCACGGTCCGCCGAATCCACCGCGCGGTCGGCGAGTCTCATTCGAACAGTTCGCGCGCGTACCGGTGGATCGGGGCCTCCAGCCAGTCCCGTCGCTCCGCGATCGTCTCAAACGCAACCCGTGCTTCCCCTTCGTCGAGCTCGCCGCGTTTGACCAACGCCCGGAGCACGATCGGCGACAGCGCGACCCGAGCGTCGACCGCCGCCCGCAGCTCCGGGAGCGCCCTGTAGTCGTCGGTGATCAGGAATTCTGCGCCCGTCTCGCGGGCGATGGCGACGCAGCTGGCCTCGTCCTCGTCGATCCGGCTCGTGACGACGCCCTCGCGCTCGTCGGCGACGGAGCGCACGTCGATCTCTTCGATCAGTTCCAGTGCCCGACCGGCGGCGTCACCGTGTCTGTCGTCGTACTCGGCGGTCTCTCGGAGCTCGTCGAGAACGGTCTCCGTGGTGACGACCTCAAACTCGGCGACCACGACGCGAAGGACGTCGCCGACCGCGAGCGAGACGAACGCGCTCGTGTCTGCGACCAGCATTCACAGGTCCGCGAGGTCGTCGGCGAGCGTCTCGCCGTCGTCGAGGAGTTCCTTCGAGGCGCGGACCGCCTCCGCATCCTGCCGTCCGACGATTTCGGCGAGCGTATCGAATCCGACGGTGCCGTCGAGGTACAGTTCGACGACCGCCTCGCGGAACTCCTCGTCGTCTTCTATCTCGGCTAAGTACCGCCGGAGGGCCTCGATGAGTATCTCCGTCCGGTCCTTGTGCGTCACCTCCGCGGCGACGTCCGCTTGCTCCACCAGCTCCTCGGGGAGCCGGAAGTTGACGCGCTTCGTGCTCATGTACACACGTTGTATGTACGCAGTAAAAATCGTGTCGCCGCTACCGACCGGCTGCCCCGACCGCCGCTACTGGTTCTCTAGAGCGTCGAGGATGCACGCCGCGGCGACGACCGCCTCCTTCGGCACGTCGCTCGCGTCGTCGACGGTGACCGTGTAGGCGTCGCGCATCGAGAACTGTCCCTCGATGTCGCCGACGTGGCCGCCGTCCGCGTCGAATATCTCGTACTTGTTCGGGATCAGGTTCGCGGCCCCGACGAGGTGGCGGAGCCCCGAGAGCAGCTTGTTCTTCGATTCGATCGTCGCCAGCGCCTCGCCCGTGTCGGGGTCGCGGATCGTCCAGTTCTCGACGAACAGCGAGTAGTCCTCGTCCAAGACGACGACCTCCTCGCCGGTGCCCGCGTCGACGATGGCGTAGTTGCCGCCGACGTCGATAATGCCGCCCGCCTTCACCGAGAAGGCGTCCTCGTCGTCGCCGGTGACGAACGGGAACTCCTCTTTCAGCTTGAACATCTTCTGTTTCCCGCGGAGGACCACGTTTCCGGCGCTGTCGCGGACGGTGTACTTGTTCCGGACCAGCGACTGTTTGACCTCGTAGCGGTCGTCGCTGAGGTCGACGGTCGAGATGTCGTACTCGTCCGACTCGGACGGGAACATGGAGGGATCGTCCATGGGTTGCGAAGGGCGTCACCGCCGGAAAAAGCTCCCGCTCTCTGACGGCGCTCGCGCCCGGACGCGGTGGCTCAAGCGATCGTCGTAGCCTCCGGCACCCCTTTTGAACGGCGAGCGGTCGTCCCGGGTATGTCTCGGTTCGCACTCGTCGCGGTCGCTTGCCTCGTCGTCCTCGCCAGCTGCCTGTCCGCCGGCTCGCCCGCCTGTCCCGCGATCGGACCGGACGGCGAGCGGGTCGACGACCCGGTGTGTCCGGACGAACGGGCGGGCGGGCTCTCGCTGTCCCTCGAACGAGACGCCGAGACCGTCCGCGTCACCGCCACGAACGTCGGGGACGGAACGGTGCCGGTCAACCCGGACCAATGGGTCGTCTTCCGGAACGCCGCGGAGCGGGGAGCGGACGCCCCCGAGTGGGAGACGGCCGCGAACGCCCCGGCGGGCACCCACAACCTGACCGTGCGGGAGCTGCCCCCGGGCGAGACGGAGACGTGGGAGGTCCGCTACGACCCGACCGCGCCGGACGCGTCGGACCGCCGCGACGCGGTGCTCGACCGACCGGGCGAGTACGTCTTCTCGCTCGGGGCGGACGGTCGGACCTACGTCGTCTCCTTCCGGATAGCGGAGGCGTGAACGACGGCGTCAGCCGGCCGATGGCGGGCCGATTCATCTCCGCTCGGCGGCGTCTCAGGGCCGGCTTCGCGCTATACCGCCCACGCGAACGCTTCGTCGTCGTCGGCGCCGGCGGCGCCTCCCGCTTCAGGTCGGCCCCTCGCTCTCCCGCTGTCGGTGGTGACGCCGGAGGACGCCGACCTTGTTCGCGACCGTCGCCGCCAACTCCCGGAACGCCGCCGCGGTGTCGCCGTCGTCACCGAACACGATCGGCTCGCCGTCGTCGGCCCCCGCGCGGACGGCCGGGTCCAGCGGCAGCGATCCGAGGTACGGGACGTCGACCGCGTCGGCCAGCGTCCGGCCGCCGTCCTCGCCGAAGATCTCGTGCGTGTCCCCGCAGCTGGGGCAGACGAACCCGCTCATGTTCTCGACGACGCCCAACACGTTGGTCCGGTACTCCCCGAACATCTGGACGCCCCGGCGGGTGTCTCCCACCGCGACGGACTGGGGGGTCGTGACGACGACCGTCCCAGTGACGGGGAGATTTTGAAGCACCGTCAGTTGGACGTCGCCGGTCCCCGGCGGCAGATCGACGACGAGGTAGTCGAGCGACCCCCACGACACGTCGTCGAAGAGGTCGGTGAGCGTGTTCTGTGCGACCGGGCCGCGCCAGACGACCGGGTCGTCCTCGTCGATCAGCAGGCCGACGCTCATCAGTTCGAGCCCGTGCGCGGTCGGCGGCTCGATCCGCTCCTCGCCGTCGACGGTCGCCACGTCCGGCTCGGCGTCGGCGCCGAGCATCTGCGGGACGTTCGGGCCGTACACGTCGGCGTCGAACAGCCCGACGTTCGCCCCGCGGTCCGCGAGGCCGGCGGCGAGGTTGACGGCGACGGTGCTCTTCCCGACGCCGCCCTTCCCGGAGGCGACGGCGATCACGTTCTTGACGCCCGGCAGGACCGACGACTCGGCGGCGTCGAACAGCGGCACGTTCGCCGAGAGCTCGACGTCGATCCCCGCGTCGGCGGCGACCTCGCGGACGCGGTCCGCGATGGCGGCCTCGTCCGGCGCGTGGGGCGCACCGAGCGCGAGCTCGACGGCGGCGGTCCCGTCGTCGACGGTCACGTCGGTGACGAGGCCGGCGCTGACGATGTCCGTCCCGAGCGCCGGGTCGTCGACGGCGCGGAGGCGATCACGGAAGTCTGCGTCTGAGATGGTGGTAGTTGTCATCGGTGGTGTGGTTACGGTGGCGTGGTTACGCGGTCATGTTCTCGGACGGCTGCGCGTCGGCGTCGACGACTTCTCGCGCGTCCCACGCGGTGAACGTCCGCGCGAGCCGGGCGATCGCGGCGAAGACGCCCTCCGCGGTGTCGCGGCTCGCGACGGCCTCCTCGAACCGGTCGATCCAGCCCAGCCGCGAGAGCGTCCGGGCCTGGAGTTCGCGGACCGCGTCGAGGTCCGACTCGGTTCCGTCGCCGTCGCGGAGCGCCGCCTCCCGCTCGCAGAGGGCGCGCATGAACTCGAAGCAGGCGGCGACGTGATCGGGGATGTCGTCGCCCCGCTCGGGCGAGAACCCGCCGACGGCGTACAGTTCAGCCATGTCGGCGGCCGGGTCTCCGAGCAGCTCGCCGGCCTCCCCGGCGGTGTGGTACCGCGAGTCAGACTCGAACTCCTCGCTCGGGTCGACCGCGTGGGCGGACGCGAACGGCGGGACGTAGTGGCTCCCGGGCACGACGAACAGGTTGTCGTACCCGATCTTCAGCGCGTCCGCGTCGTACTCGTCGCCGCGCAGGGGCGCCGTCTCGATGTCGATCGGGAACGCCTCGGCGACGGCGGCGAAGGCTCCCTCGTCGATCGCGGCCGCGGTCGTCTCGGCCTCGCCGTCGAAGGTCGCCGCCAGCAGCCCGTACAGCCGCGCGCGGGCCGTTGCGGTCGCCGTCTCGTCGAAGTCCTCGTGAGCGGTTTCGGACATGCTGATCACCGCCGCTCCACGTCGACGAAGGCGTCGTACTGCGCGTTGCTCCCGCCGACCAGGTCCGAGAGACCGGTGTCGCCGAGTCGCGCGTCTAACGGCTGGACGTGGTTGATCGCGAAGCCGGCGTCGCGGCCCTTCGCGTACCCGGCCTCCTCGCTCATCGGCTCGTCGAACTGGTAGTCGCTGTGGCCGTCGGCCTCGACCGCCGGCCGCGTCTCGCCGTCAACTGTCTGGGCCGTCGCCCCGTCGCCGGTCCGACCCCAGCCCCACATCGCCCCGACGACGCCCGGCCGGATGCCGCTCGTGACCATCGCGACCCCGTCGACGGTCTCGCGACCGGCGTCGATAGCGATCTCGTCGCCGTTCTCGATGCCCCGCTCCTCGGCGTCTCGGGGGTTGATCCACAGCGGGTTCTCGGGGCGCGTCTCGCGGAGCCACGGGCTGTTCTGGGTGCGGTGCATGCCCTGCGTCCGCGGCTTCCAGTTGATCAGCCGGAGCGGGCGCTCCCGGTCATCGTCGCCGCTCACCGCGGCCTGGACGGTGCCGTCGTAGTGTTCGACGTCGTCGACCCGCGGCAGCGGGTCGAAGCGTTCGCCGGTGAAGGAGTGTTTCCCGTTCGGGACGACCTCGCTGTAGAAGTCGACGCGCGACTCGAGCTTGTACCGCATGTGGTCGCCGTCGTAGGCGTTCGAGTCGTCCGCGCGCTCGGCGTAGTCGTAGTCGTGACCGTGCTCGGCGAACGCCTCGTCGTACCCCTCGGTCGGCTCCTCGAAGCGGCCGCCCCGGTTCAACACGGTGACGACCTTCGGCCACTCCTCGTCGGTGACCGCGGCCTTCCAGCGGTCGAGGTCGAACGCCTCGCCGAGGCCGTTCTCGTGGCTCTCGCGGAACACCCGTCGCTCGTCCTCGCTCGCGTCTTCGACCGGGTCGCGGCTGTACGCGATGTTGGCGGCGAGCTTCAGGTAGAAGTCCTCGGCCCGTTCGAGGGGCCACAGCTCTCCGTCCGCGTCGGGGACAGCGTTCTCGCCGACGCCCGGCAGGTCCATCTCCGACCACAGCTCGACGAGGACGTCCTCGAACGGACGCGCGTTCGGGACGACCGACACCGCCGGCTGGCTGATCTTCTCGTCGGCCAGCCGCTTGTTCGGGTACGTCCCGAAGTTCTCCCACCGTTCGAGGTAGGTCGGCTCCGGCAGGATGTAGTCGGCGTACTGGCTCGTCTCGCCGATGACCGTGTCCGAGGCGACGATCAGCGGGATCGTGTCGGTGTCCTTCAGTATCGCCGGGATCTCGTCGCCGCCGGCGACCGCCATCACGTGGTTGTTCGAGTACGGCCGGATGAACAGCGCCTCGACGCCGTACGGGTACTCGTCGGCGGCGCTGCCGTAGAGCTCCTGGGTCGCCTGCGGCGGCGCGACGGGGAACCACGGCCGCTTCGCCGGGTAGCCGTCGTCGCGGTCGAAAAGCGAGGTGTCCTCGTAGTTGACGCCGCCGCGGAGCAGGGGGATCCCCCACGGCGAGTGGCCGTCCGGGACCGAACCGAGCTCGTACCGGCCCGACATGGTGTCGTAGCCGGCGTACGGCGTGATCTGGCCGCCCTTCCAGTCGTAGTTCCCGATGAGGTGCTGGAGGGTGGCGATCGCCCGCGTGTTGTAGAAGCCGTTGGTGTGCTTCGCCGGCCCGCGGTAGGCCATGATCGCCGCCCGCTTGCCGTGGCTGGTGAACTCGTCGGCGATCTCGGCGATCTGCTCGGCCGGTACGCCGGCCATCTCGGCGTACTCCTCGACGGTGTGTTCGAAGACGCGCTCGCGGTACTGGCTCCAGACGCTCCGGACCGCCGTCCCGTCGATTGTCACGTCGACGTCGAGGACCGCCGTGTCGACCTCGCTCGCGGGGCGCGGCTCGCCCGTCGCCGCGTCGACGGCGACGAAGTCGTCGGCGGCCTCGTCGTCCTCGTCGACGAGTCCTAGGTCGGCGGCGTGCGCCTTCGGCCCCGCCGGCTCGTCGACGAGGACGAGGTGTGTCGCGTCGCTCCACGTCGGCTCGTCGTCGTCGCTCGCGGCCGACCGCGAGGGGTTCTGGAGGTACGTCAGGTCGTGGCGGTCGTTCTCGATGATCCACCGCGCCATCCCGAGCGCGAGCGCCCCGTCCGCGCCGGGTTCGACGGGCACCCACGTGTCGGCCTTCTCGGCCGTCTTCGACAGGCGCGGGTCGACGACGTCCATCCGCATCCCGTCCTCGATGGCGTTCGTCAGCTTCGGCGCGAGCCACGTCGGGCCCTTGTTGGCGACCATCGGGTTGGTCCCCCACGCGATGAGGTACTCGCAGTTCTCGACGTCCGGGTACTGCCGCTTCTTCTGGGCGGCGTGCGACCGAACGTTGCCCATCACGCTCGAGACGCCGCAGGTCCCCGCGTGGTGGATGCTGTTGATCGACCCGAGCCCCTGATGCCAGAGCCGGTTGCGGATGAAGTTCCGCCGGAACCCGCCGACGTCGACGATCTGGTTGGACTTCGGGCCGAGGTCGGGGTGGTCGGTGTCGATGAGGTCGTCCGCGTACTTCTCGTCGAACGCTGACTTGGACAGCTCGCCGCTCTGAACGGCCTCCCAGTCGCTCATCACCGCCTCCTGCGGGGCGTATCCCCAGATGTCTTCGAGCCCGGGGTGGCCGAGCTCGTCGTCGCCCTCGACGATGTCCCGGATCGCCTCGTCCCACGAGACGGTCTTCCACTCGCCCGAGCCCCGCGGGCCGACCCGCTTCATCGGCTGGCGGACGCGGTAGCTGTCGAAGGCCGTCTGAATGCCCGCCTGTCCCTTTAGGCAGATCCGACCGCCGGAGAGCGACCAGCGGTCGGTGTCAACGTCGCCGCTCCCCTTGACGTCGCCCATCGCCACGTCTTCCGGGTCGCTGCCGTAGGGGACCTGCGAGAACGGCTGCGTGGTGAGGAACGAGTACGGGTTCCCGGCGAGCTTCCGGACGAGCGAGCTGTACTCGCCGGTGCCGCTCCCGTCCGCGAGCCTGACCTTGATCGGACAGAACGTGTTACACTGGCCGCAGGTTGTGTGTATCACGTCGCTCGCGCCGTACTCGCCGTACTCGTCGCCGACGTAGTGGTGTTCGTCGTCCGTCCACAGGTCGTCGACGTCCACGTCGACCGCGGCGTTGCTCGCCGCCGCGATAACTCCGATACTCCCGGCCGCCTTGACGAAGTCGCGACGCGAAACCCCCGCGCCGCCCTCGCTCGAATCGTCGGAACTCATTCGTGGTCACCTCCGGAAAGCGGGGTCAACGGAAGCGTCTCCGCGCCCAGCGTGTACAACAGCAGCCCGACGCCGATCATGCCGACGCTCGTTCCCCACTCGACGAGGGTCGGGAAGTACGACCCGTGAGGGAGCCCCTCCATCACGGGCATGACCTGCGCCGGAACGACGATGTTGAACCGCACCGCGACGATTCCGACGACGACGCTCAGCCCGGCCAGAACCATCACCGAGGGCGAGCGCCGCCATGACCGCTTGCTCAGCAACACCATGGGGAACACCCAGCTGAAGCCGACCATGAACCACCAGAACGACCACGACATCGGGCCGTACATGATCACCTGCCAGGTCTCGATCTCGTGGGGGTGGAGGCTGGCGATCGCGATGAACGTCTCGATGGCGGTCAGCGCGGCGTCGATGACGATGAAGCCGATCACGAGCTGTGCGAGTCGATCCAGCAGGTCCGGGTCGACCGACTCGCCGTCGAACAGCCGGGTCCGAAGCACGTAGATCAGCATCACCAAGGCGGTCCCGCTGAGCAGCGCCGAGACGACGAATATCACCGGGAACAGTCCGCTGTTCCAGTACGGACGGGCCTTCGAGACGGCGAACAGCACGCCGGTGCCGCCGTGGACCATGAAGATCGCCAGCGGGATCCCGACGACGCCGGCCCGCTTGAGCCAGCGTCGGTCGAACGCCTGCGACGCCTCGCTCGTGTCGAGCCGGCCGAGCGCGAGCGCGGCGTAGAACCGCCTTTTGAGCCCCGACGTGCGCTCGGCGACCCGCGCGAGGTCGATCCGCATCGAGAAGTACAGCTCCGTGATCAAGATCCCGATGTAGGCCACGTAGGCGTGGACCTCCCACGAGAGCGCCGAGGTCAGCTGGCGCCAGAGGAACGGGAAGTACATCCGGTCCATCCGCCCGAGGTCGATCCAGACGAACAGCAGCGCCACCGCCATGCTGATGACGGCCGCGAACAGCGCGTCGCGGTCGATCCGGTGCATCCCCTCGACCTCGAAGACGTTGGCCATCGTGCTCACGAGGAAGGCGCCGGCCGAGAGGCCGACGAAGTAGATGTAGAACGCGACCCACGCGCCCCACGGGACGATGCTCGTGAGGTTCGTGCTCGCCATCCCCTCCGTGAGCCGGAAGTACGTCGCGTACGCGCCGACGGCGACGAGGACGCCGATGACCGCGTACCAGGCGACGCGCAGCCGGTCGTCCTCGAACCCCGGGTCGAACTCGACGTGTGGACTCTGTGTCGCCATGGGTCTATTTGAGGTAGTAGACGTTGGGGTCGGTCCCTTCGTCTTCTTTCAGTTGGAACGCGCGCGACGAGTCGGCCATCTTCGCGACCTCGCTGTCGGGGTTCTCGAGGTCGCCCATGTTCCGGGCGTCGCCGACGCACGTCTCGACGCAGGCCGGCTCCTCGCCGCGTTCGAGGCGGTGCGTACAGAAGCTACACTTGCGGATGTTGCCGATCGGCGACTCGCCCTCCTCGCGCGGGCCGCGGTCAACGCCGTACTCCGGGCTCGTGACCTCGCCCGCCCCCTCGACCTCGTCGTCGTAGTTCTCGCCGAAGTCGAAGTACCGCGCGCCGTACGGGCAGGCGATGTTGCAGTACCGACAGCCGATACAGCGGTCGTAGTCGATGTTGACCACGCCGTCGTCCATCTTGTACGTCGCCGAGACGGGACACACCTGAACGCACGGCGGGTTGTCGCACTGCATGCACGGGCGCGGCACGTTCGTCCGCGTGACGTTCGGGAACTCGCCGTGTTCCTCCTCCATCACGACGTTGTACGAGACCCCGGGCGGGGTTCGGTTCTCGGACTTGCACGCGACCGTACACGAGTCGCAGCCGACGCACTTCTGGAGGTCGATCACCATCCCCCACTTCTCGTCGCCCGCGCCGATCCCCCCGTCCGACTCGTCTCCCGCCTCGTCCTCGACCTGCGCCGTCTCCGTCGAGAACGTGTCCATTGACCCGACGGCACAGCTGAGCGACTCGGCCGTCTCGGTCGAGACCGTCTGGTCGCCCGAGTCGACCGCCGGGTTCGGCGTCTCGCGGTACGCCTCGCCGAACTCCGCGGCGGCGGCCTCGTCGTACTTCTCCCAGTAATCGTCGCCGGTGATCTCGCCGCGAGCGACGCGCTGCGCGTCCTCGGCCATCGCGACGCCGAGGTCGGTGTCCGCCTCGACGTCCGCGAGCTCCTCCCGCGGGTCGGGCCGCTCCGCTTCCACCATCGCGTCGAGGTCGGCTTTCCCGACGTTCGGGATGCCGGGGAGGGTGTCCCCGTCGTCAGCGGTGCTCATCGCCACCACCCGTCGCCGGTCGTCTCGCCGACGGGCGCTCGGTTCCGCGCCGGCCGGTTAGTCCTGGAGGTCATACGCGTGAACGTACGCAGACCCCGGTGGAAAGGGTGATACCAATACAGTTTGCCCCGGCCGCTCTCCGAGGGAACACCCCATATTCCGGGTACCAATACTGTTTGGATCGGGGGGATCGGTCGGCCGGATCGACCGTTTCGCGCCCCGCGACGGCGACCGCCGATATTATCACCGAGAACGGACACCCCCCGGACATGAACGCACCGTACCGAAGCGGACGAACGACCGGCGGGGCAGAGACGACGGTCCGCCGAGGGAGGGAACGGAGCGGATGAACTGGATCATCGCGCTCTCGATCGGGCTTCGGCTGCTCGGCGTCGGCTACTCGGTCCTGCTGCTCGCGAGCACCCGCGATCGGCGGTTCGGCTTCCTGACGCTGCTTTTGACCTTCATGACGCTCCGGCAGCTGCTCACCGTCCGGACGGCGACCACGGGGGTCGAGGAGCTCCCCGGGCTCGTCGTGAGCGGGCTCACCCTCCTGACGGTGTACTACCTCTCCGAGTACGTCGACGAGGAGGACGCCGTCAAAGCGCGGCTAGAGCGGGCGAACGAGCGGCTTCGGGGCTTCCGGAAGGCCATCGAACACGCCGGGCACGCGATCTTCCTCACGGACCCGGAGGGCACCATCGAGTACGCGAACCCGGCCGTCGAAACGGTCACGGGGTACGGACCGGACGAGGTGGTCGGCGAGAATCCCCGACTCTGGCAGTCGGGGAAACACGACGACGAGTTTTACGAGGGGCTCTGGGAGCAGATCGAGTCGGGGTCGGTGTGGGAGGGCGAGCTGACGAACCGCCGGAAGTCGGGGGAGCTCTGCTGGATCGACGCGACGATCGCGCCGATCACCGAGGACGGCGAGGTGGACCGCTACGTCGCGATCGAGCGCGACGTCACCGAACGGAAGGAACGCGAGCTGCGCATCGAGGACCAGAACGAGCGGTTGGCCCTCCTGAACAACACGAACGAGGTGCTGCGAGACGTCAACCGGGAGCTCGTCGCCGCGTCGACGAGAGCCGAGATCGAGGCCGCCGTCTGCGAGCAGTTCGCCTCCGCCGAGCTCTTCGACGTGGCCTGGACCGGCGGACGCGGGCTCGTCGACGGCACCGTCAGTCCGCGCTCGTGTTCGGGGGCCGACGTCGACGCGCTCGACGGCCACATCGAGACGCTGTGCGCCACCGACCCGACGCCGATCGAGGCGGCGCTCGACGCCTCCCGTCCGGTGTTCACCGAGGTCGACGACGACGACCTCGCCGGATGTCCCGGTGAGTCGCACTGCGTCGTGGTGCCGCTCGCGTACCGCGGCGCGGAATACGGCGTACTCGTCGTGATGACCCGCAACGCCGACGCGTTCGACCTGATCGAGCGCGACATCTTCGCAGAACTGGGCCGCACCGTCGCCGACGCGATCAGCGCCGTCGAGAGCAAGCGGACGCTCGCCGCGGACAGCGTCACCGAGCTGGAGTTCCAGCTGACCGGGATCGACGAGCCGCTGGCGACCATGGCGGCGGAGCTGGACTGTACGGTCGACGTCGAGCACGTCGGCGGCGGCGAAGACGACCGCGTCCAGTACGTCACGGTCGCGGACGCCGAACCGGATGCCGTCTCCGAGTACGCCGCCGGCGCCGACGGCGTCGACGCGGCACAGCACGTCTACACCCACGAGGGACGCTCGCTGTTCCGGTTCTCGCTCGGCGAGCGGTCGATCGTCGCGACGCTGGCGCAGTACGGCGCGGGCGTCGAGTCGCTCTCGGTCGCCGGGACGAGCGGGACGCTGGTCGCGCACGTCGCCAGCTCGAACGACATCCGCTCCGTCGTCGACGCACTTCAGACGGCGTACGACGGGCTGACGCTCGTCGCGCAGCGCGAGCGCGAGCGGGACGTCCAGACCGAGGCCGGGTTCCGGAAGCAGTTAGCGGGGGCGCTGACGGACCGACAGCGCGAGGCGGCGCGCACCGCGCACTACGCCGGGTTCTTCGAGTGGCCCCGCGAGCACACGGGCGAGGAGGTTGCGTCGATGATGGACATCTCACAGACGACGTTCACACAGCACCTCCGGGCGGCCGAGAACAAGCTGTTCGCCGCGCTGTTCGACGACGCCGTCACGGTGTCGTAGCTGTCCGCGGGGACCGGCTCCGGTCGGCTACGGCGTCAGCCGGTCGACCGAGAGCCACGCCACGTCGGCGTCGATCGGAGCGTCGTCGCCGTCGTCACCCCCGCTCTCCGCCGGGCGCCCGTCGCCGACTGCCGTCAGCGCGAAGGCCATCTCCTTGCGGACGCCGCCCGCGAGCCGGACGTCGAGCGAGAGCTCCCGGGGCGAGAACTCGTGGTCCGGTCCCACCACGCGCACGAGGTGCTCGGAGTGCGGGAGGTCCTCGACCGTCTCCACGTCGAGGTACGTCCGGAAGTCGGCGCCGAACTTGAACCCGGTCTTCGGCACCGCGTCCGCCGCCCGGAGGCGCTTATAAACCGCGAGCCGGCGGTCGAACCGCTCGCCCTCCACGTCGCGGCCGCGGGCGACGACCAGAGCGGCGGCGTCGAGTGCGGTCGCGGTCCCGTCGTCCGCGTCGTCCTCCCCGTCGTCTCCGACCGACGCCGACAGCGACAGCCGGCCGTCTGCCGCGAGCGATGCGGCCTCGACGAGCGAGAGCTGGAGCGCGCCCTCCACGTCGGCCGCGCGCCCCGTGAGCGGCCGGCCGTAGAAGCCGCGCTCGTAGAGGTCCTCGGGGGCGTCCCAGACGACGACGCGGTCGGCGAGGAGGACGCCGGTCAGGTCGCTCGGCGGCTCGTAGTCGGTCGCGCCCTCGATGCCGCCCGCTTCGGCCGCGAAGTAGGTGATGTCGGACTCCTCGTCGACGACCGCGAGGGTGCGCCCGGCCAGTTCCGCGGCCGCGACGGACTCGCGTTCGCCGACGACCTGTATCGGGTACTTCACGTTGCCCGTGTCGGGCGTTTCGCCGCGCTCGTAGGCGACGAAGTCGACCGCGTCGCTCGGGGCGTCATCCCCGCCCGGCCACGGCTCGCGGGCGGGCGAGAGGTAGAAGCCCCGGTCGCGGAGGTCGGAGTAGACGAGGAAGCGCACCGCAAAGCGGTCGGCCGCGGCCGCGCTCGCGACGAAGAAGCGCTCGAAGCCGACGGGATCTGACTCATCGCTCAGCGTTATCCCGGAGAGGTCGCCGCGGAACAGCAGGTGGGCGGCCTCGACCCGCGAGAGCGCGATCTCGTTCCCGTCGAGCGGCCGCCCGTACCCCCGGGCGTCGTAGAAGCGCTGGCGGGCGTCCCCGCCGACGCGGACCGCGTCGCCCCGCAGGTGTCCCGTCGGTTGCATATCAGTCACCGCGGCCGGCCGAGGGAAGGGGGTTGCGGTCGATACGCGCTTGACTGTGGTCTGTCCGATCGGGACGGAAGTCGTTTATAAATGCGAGTTTCAAGCATTGCCGACGGCTGTTTATATGTGATTAGCAGCATATCGGCGGCGAACACCGCCAAATCCCCAGCCGCTCACTTATAAATAATCGACTGCGGATCGACGACGGATACCTCCAAAGCCCCAGCCGGGAGGCGGGCGCACGCTCGCTGCGGTCCTCGGTCGCTCGCGCTGCTCGCTCCCTGTGGTCCTTGCGTCGTCATCAGAACGCCCCGCGTTCTGATTGGCTCACGAGAGCTTCGCTCTCGTGAACGCCTGCGCCCGCCTCCCGGCTGCCCCTTTGAGTCCCACCCGACCGCACCGCAACCGCGCCTCACGCCTCCCCAGCCTCGCGGCTCACGGCTCGCGGCTTCGCCGCTCGCGTTCGCCGCGTCCCTCGCGCGTGCTGGCTCGCGGCCGCCGAGGGCGGCCGCTCGCAGGCGCACGCCACCGCGGCCGCTATTTATAAGCAACTGTCACTACCCTCCCGACCGTTTTGGATCGATATCCGCGGCCGGGAACCCGCTCGCGACGGCGTCGGACAAGGATAAAGAGCCGCGGGCCGGAAGGGTGTGTATGAACGACACCGCAGGGCTCCGGCTCACGGTGCGTGCCGCCGAGAAGCGGGACGCGGGCCGGGGCATCGCCAGGCTCCCCGAGTCGGCCCGCAAGCGGCTCGCCCTCCTCAGCGGCGACACGGTCGAGGTGCGCGGCGAGCGCACCGCGGTCGCGAAGGTGTGGCCGGGCGGCCCCGACGCCCCCGACGGCTCCGTCCTCATCGACGCCGACACCCGTGCGAACGCCGGCGTGAAGGTCGGCGACACCGTGACCATCGCGCCCGTCGACGTTTCCGACGCCGACCGTGTGACGCTTTCGGCGCCCGGCCGCCTCGCCGAGGTGGACGTGAGCCGCGAGGTGGTCGAGCGCGCGCTCTCCCGCGAGCTCCGCGACCGTCCCGTCACCGAGGGCGAGGCCGTCCACGTCGAGCGGCTCGGCGGCCTCCGGTTCGTGGTCGCCCGGACCGCGCCCGCGGGGACCGTCCGGATCACGGCGTCGACCGACGTGTCCGTCGAGTACGAGGGCGACGCCGAACCGACGAGCGACGCTGGGTCCGCGGGCGACCGCGCCGACGCGCCGACGGACGCGGGAAGTGACCGAGCCGGAGGATCTGGGACCGCCTCGGGCTCGGGGACCGACCTCCCCGGCGACGACGCCCGGCCGAAGACCGGCGACGCCCCGCCCGCCGAACACACCGCGGGCGCGACCTACGAGGACATCGGTGGGCTCGACGAGGAGCTCGAGCTGGTCCGGGAGACGATCGAACTCCCGCTCTCCGAGCCGGAGGTGTTCACCCGGCTCGGCATCGACCCGCCGAAGGGGGTCCTCCTCCACGGGCCGCCGGGGACCGGGAAGACGCTCATCGCCCGCGCCGTCGCCAACGAGGTCGACGCGACGTTCATCACGGTGGACGGCCCGGAGATCATGTCGAAGTACAAGGGGGAGTCGGAGGAGCGGCTCCGCGAGGTGTTCGAGCGCGCGAGCGACGACGCCCCGGCGATAATCTTCTTCGACGAGATCGACTCGATCGCGGGGAAACGCGACGACGGCGGCGACGTGGAGAACCGGGTCGTCGGCCAGCTGCTCTCGCTGATGGACGGGCTTGACGCCCGCGGCGACGTGATCGTCATCGGCGCGACGAACCGCGTCGACACCATCGACCCCGCGCTCCGCCGCGGCGGCCGGTTCGACCGCGAGATCGAGATCGGCGTCCCCGGCGAGGCGGGTCGCCGCCAGATCCTCGACGTCCACACGCGCCGGATGCCGCTCGCGGACGACGTGGACCTCGACCGGATCGCGGGCCGGACGCACGGGTTCGTCGGCGCCGACATCGAGGGGCTCGCGCAGGAGGCGGCGATGACCGCGCTGCGCCGGGCCCGCGAGTCGGACTCGCGTGCGCTGAACGAGGTGACGGTCGGCAAGGCGGACTTCGAGGCCGCCCACGCGAGCGTCGAACCGAGCGCGATGCGCGAGTACGTCGCCGAGCAGCCGACCACCGACTTCGCCGACGTGGGCGGCTTAGACGACGCGAAGGAGGAGCTCGAACGCGCCGTGACGTGGCCGCTGTCGTACGGGCCCCTCTTCGAAGCCGCGGGCGCCGACCCGCCGACCGGCGTCCTGTTGTACGGCCCGCCGGGGACCGGGAAGACGCTGCTCGCGCGCGCCATCGCCGGCGAGAGCGGCGTCAACTACATTCAGGTCGCCGGCCCGGAGCTGCTCGACCGGTACGTCGGCGAGTCGGAGAAGGCGGTCCGCGAGCTGTTCGACCGCGCCCGGCAGGCGGCGCCCGCGATCGTCTTCTTCGACGAGATCGACGCGGTCGCGACCGACCGCGACGCGGCCGGCGGCGACGGCTCCGGCGTGAGCGAGCGCGTCGTCTCCCAGCTGCTGACCGAGCTCGACCGCGCCAGCGACAACCCGAACCTCGTCGTCCTCGCGGCGACCAACCGGCGGGACGCGCTCGACCCGGCGCTGCTCCGCCCCGGGCGCCTGGAGACCCACGTCGAGGTGCCCGAACCGGACCGCGAGGCGCGCCGCAAGATCCTCGATGTCCACACCCGCGGGAAGCCGCTGACCGACGACGTCGACCTGGAACGGGTCGCCGACGAGACGGAGGGGTACTCCGGCGCGGAGATCGCCTCGCTGACCCGGGCGGCCGCGATGCGCGCCATCGAGCGCGTCGCCGACGAGCACGGCGAGGCCGCCAACGACCACGCCGACGAGGTCGGGGTCACCGACGAGGACTTCGACGCCGCGCTCGAGTCCGTCCGCCCCGAGACCGCCTGAGCGGGGCAGAACGACGGTTCGGTCCGGCCTCAGTCGTCCTCGGCGGTCGCGCCCGCTTCCGTCTCGTCCTCCTCAGACGCGTCTTCGCCGGCCTCGCCGCTCCCGTGCCCGGCGTGCGCGTGGGCGTCGCCGAGCGCCCCGGCGCCGAACTCGTCGACCGGCGTGACGCTGTAATCGACCGTGAGCGTGTCCTTCGTCGCGCGGACCTTCCCCACGAACGCCGAGATCTCTTCGAGGCCGCCCTCCAACACGAACAGCTCCATACAGTACTGCGAGCCGACGTGGCTGTGGAAGTTTGAGGCGACGATCCCCTCGTGTTCGTGTCGCAGCCGCATCATCCGCTCCTCGACGCTCGTCGTCTCGTAGTTGAAGAGGACGGTCACCACGGCCATCAGCGCCCGGTCCTCCAGCTTCGCGTCCTCGAACTCGCCGAGGAGGTTCCGGGAGGCCTCGCGGACGACCTCGCTGCGCCCGGTGTATCCGTGTTCGTCCGCGAAGCTGTCGATCCGTTCGAGTAACTCCTCCGGCATGGAGACGCTGACGACGGTCATATATTAACTCACGCCGGCTAAGTTGTTAATCCTTGAGGTCCGGGCGGTCGCCGCCCCCCTCGACCCGCTCGCCGAGCCACGCGTAGTGATCGAGCAGCGCCGTCTCGCCCGCGTCGGTGAGCGCGTACACGTCGGCGATGCCCTCGGTCCGCCGGTCGAGGTGGCCGGCCTCGACGAGCGCGGAGAGGGTCCCGTAGAAGGAACCCGGGTCGATCCGCTCGTCGTAGTGCGATTCGAGCCGGCTCTTCAGCGACTGCGCGCGCAGCTCGCCGTGCTCGTACAGGAGCGCGCAGAGGTCGCGGCGCCGGCCGCTGTGGAACCACTTGGTCATGGGTTGCGCCTCGCCCCGCGGGCGGATAAATCGCTCACGACGCGTCGGCCGGCCCGCCGGCGCCGACCAGTTCGTCGAGCCGGCTCACGCGTCGGTCGCCGAGGACGCATCGCCCGCGCTCGTCGTGGCCGACGCGTTCGACGTGGACCGCGTCGAGGCCGGCGTTCCAGGCGGCCGCCACGTCGCTCTCGCCGTCGCCGACGTAGTAGCCGCGGGCCCGGTTCGGATCGACGCCGAGCTCGCCCATCGCGGCCTCGATCGGGTCGGGCGCCGGCTTCCACCCCGTCTCGTCGGTGCAGCAGACGACCGCGTCGAAGCGGCCGTCGAGGTCGACGCGGTCGAGGACCGGCTCCGCGAGGAACTCCTGGCAGTGGGTGACGAGGCCGGTCGGCCCGCCGACCTCGCTCACGCGGTCGAGCAGGCGCGCGGCGTCGTCGTGGAGGTACGTCGCCTCCGCGCGGGCCGCGGGGTCCTCCACGGCGTGGAACGCCGGCCAGAACGCGTCGGGGTCGACGCCCATCTCACGGAGCGTCTCGGCGCGAGAGCCGCCGAACCCGTGCCAGAGGACGCGCGCCTCGCGGTCCGAGAACTCGCGGCCCAGCCGGTCGCCGACGCGGTCGAACACCGCTCGGGTGTACTCCCACTCGGCGTCGACCAGCGTCCCGTCGAGGTCGAACAGGTGGAAATCGTAGTCGGCGACGGTCATGGACCGCCCCGTACGCCGGCGGCGGGCAAGTGCGTTGCGGGTTCGGAGCGTGCCGATCGTCCGGTTCCGAGGCCGCCCACTCAGTCCCGGACGTGGACCGACGAGCCGAGGTACTTGCGGAGGGCCTCGTCGACCGAGTCGGCGTTGAACCGGTCGAGCTCCGCGGCGATCGCGTCTTTCAGCGCGTCGAGGTAGGCCTCGTCGGTGCGGAGTTCTCGGAAGTCGGCGGCGGCGACCTCGACGTTCGCGGCGTCCTCGATGCCCAGCCGCTCTTCGGCCAGTCGCCGGAACGCCGGTTCGTCGCCGATCTCGCCGCGCCACAGGCGGTCGCGGAAGAAGAGCCAGCCGCCGGCTCCGGGCTCGCTCGCCGCGAGTTCCATCGTCGTCTCGAAGCGAGCGGGGTCGACGCTCGCGGCCTCCGGCGGGTCGAGCCGGACGGCGACGCGGAAGACGTAGGCGGCCTCCATCTGCGGGCCGGAGGACCGGCCGGAGGATAAAAGTACATACCGCTCGGCCGTCTGAGTCAGGGAAGATGCTGAACCGACTCCGCGGCCTCGTCGGGCGCGCGTACCGGCGACACCTCCGCCGCGAGATCGACGACGTCCCCGACCACGTCGCCGTCATCCAGGACGGGAACCGGCGGTACGCCCGCAAGCAGGGCGACGACGCGCCCGAGGGCCACCGCGCCGGCGCGGACACCACCGAGCGCGTCCTCGACTGGTGCGCCGACCTCGGGGTCTCCGAGCTCACCCTCTACGCCTTCTCCACCGAGAACTTCGAACGCCCGGACGAGGAGCTGGAACCGCTCTTCGATCTGCTGGAACGCAAGCTGCGCGAGTTCGCCGACGCCGACCGCGTCCACGAGCAGGGCGTCCGCGTCCGGGCGATCGGCGACGTGCCTCGCCTCCCGCCGCGCGTCCGCGACGCGGTCGAGTACGCGGAGCGGCGCACCGCCGGCAACGACCGCTTCACGCTGAACGTCGCCCTGGCGTACGGCGGCCGGACCGAGCTGCTCGACGCCGCGCGCGCCATCGCCCGCGACGTCGACGCCGGCGAGATGGACCCCGACGACGTCGACGTCGAGACCGTCGAGTCCCGGCTGTACGACCGCCCGATCCGGGACGTGGACCTGATCGTCCGCACCGGCGGCGACGAGCGGACCTCGAACTTCCTTCCGTGGCACGCGAACGGCAACGAGGCCGCCGTCTACTTCTGTGCGCCCTACTGGCCGGAGTTCTCCGAGGCCGACTTCCTGCGCGCGATCCGCACCTACGAGTCGCGCGAGGAGTCGTGGCAGCGCGCCCGGGCGGAGCGGGCCGCCGCCTTAGTGCGCGCGCTCGCCGAGGTGGAGTTCGCGGAGGCCCGCGCCGCGGCCGCCCGGCTCCGCGAGCGCGTCCCGCGGCTCGACGGGAGCGACCTCTCCGACGACGCGCTCGGCATCGCGGAGGGCGACGGGGCCGCCCCGGCCGAGCGCGACGCGCCCGACCTGGTGGACGGCGACGCGCGGGACTCGCCGGGAGCCGATTAGACCGCACCCGGCGCGATCCCGCCCTCGTTCCGCGTCAACAGGTACAGGGCGAACGACGAGAGCCAGTGCGAGCCCGCGTAGTCGTCGGTGAGCACATCCGCGGCCCCCGCCTCGGCGTGGCGGCGCGCCGCCGCCTCCAGCGGCTCGCGAAGCCGGGTCGCCGCCGGGCCGTTTCGCCCCGCCAGCGCGTCGGCCAGCCCGGCGAGACACCACGCGCGGGAGACGTTGAGGCCGATCAGATGCATCGCGGCGCCGTCGCCCGCCTCCGGTTCGACGTCGACCGGCGACCGCAGCGCGTCGTGCGGCGGCGCGGCGAGGTCCGGGAGGAAGCCGTCGAGCCACGCCGCGAACGGGTCGGGGTCGAGGACGCGGCGCATGAGGTCCGCCTCCGTCAGCGCGGGCGAGAGGAAGTCCCAGCCGACCGGTTCCGCGCCGACGACCGCGGCGTCGTCGTCGACGTAGAGGCGGCGCGCGGTCGACGCCGCCGCCGATTCGAGGTCGGCGTCGCCGACGACCCGCGCGTAGTCGAGGACGCCGGCGAGCGCGAACGCGGTGTTGCCGTGGGTGCCGACGCGGTGCGGGCGGTCGACCTCGAGGAACGACTCGCGGGTCCCGCGGCGGACTCGGTCTTCGAGCGGGCGGAGGGTCTCGCGCCACGCGTCGGCGCGCGGGTCGTCCCACAGGGCGAGCTCGGCGGCGAGCCGCAGCAGCCACGACCAGCCGTACGGCTCCTCGAAGCCGGGGTTCTCATCCAGATACGCGACCTCGCTAGCGACGTTCTCGGGGGTCAGCCGCTCGTCGATGCCGGTTGCGATCGCGGCCTCGTCCGGGTGGTCCGGGACGAGCCGCAGCGCGCGGACGAGCGCCCAGTGGCTGTGGACGGCCGAGTGCCAGTCGAAACACCCGTAGAAGACGGGGTGCTCCTCCGCGGGGCGCGGCGGTGCCTCCGGCCGCTCGACGGTCCCCCGGTAGTGCGGGTACTCGGTCTCGACCCCGTCGAGCGGGTGGGCGGCCAGCGCCGCCGCGACGGCGTCGTCGAGCGCGTCCGCCCGTCCGGCCCGGAGCGCGTCCGGCGACAGCTCCTCGAAGGCGTTCATGCCGGAGGATCCGCGGGGCGCCTGTTCAATCGGTCGGTGGGGCGTGAACCGCTCTCACTCGGGACGCGTTCCGCGGGAAGCGTCGAGAAAGGGTTCAGGCGGGATTCTTCCGCGTCAGGTCGCTGCCGCAGATCGGACACCGCTCCTTGTCCTCGTCGAAGGTGCGGTTACAGCCGACGCACTGGAAGCGCCACTCCCGCTCCTCGGAGATGCCGTCGCGGGCGATGGCCTCGACCGGGAGGTCGAGCCGCTCGGCGACGTTCTGCATCGCGTAGTCGTCGGTGACGAGCGTCGCGTGGAGCTCCAGCGCGGTCGCGATCAGCCGGACGTCGGTGTCGGACAGCTCCGCGGCGTCGCCCGACCCCTTCGCGGCGCGGCGGACGCGGTCGACCGCCTCCGGCGCCGGCACGTGGACGGTCATCCCGGAGCCCTCCATCGCGTCGAACCGGAGCGCGACCTCGCCGGTGAGCTCGTCGTGGACCGCCGGGATGGAGACCACGTCGTCGTTCGTCGTGTACTCGTGGATGAACGCGGACGAGTCGAGGACTTGCATCAGCGGGCGACGACGATGTAGTCTTTCACCGCCTGGACGTTCGCGACCGGGACGCGGAGCCGGCCCATCTCGTCGACGTCGAAGTCGACGCGCTCGGGCCTGAGCTGCTCGTGCGGGCTGACGAGGAGGTGGTTCAGCTCCCCGGACTCGAGATTCATCGTGATGTTGTACAGGTCCCCGAGCTCCGTGCCGTCGGAGCTCATCACCGCCTTCCCGGAGAGGTTCTCCGCGAGGATGTCGACCATACCCCCACGGTCCCGGGCGACGGTATTAAACGCCACGGGGCGTCGGACGGGTGACGGACGCGGTTGCGCGTTCGTCACCGGACGGACGACGGACGCGGACATCACGCTCGCCGCCGCGGATCGCGCGCTCGCCGTTCGGGTTCGTCGCGGCATTTTGAAAGGCTTAACTGACGCCCGGGCGGAACAGTCGGTATAACCTTCTCGGGGCGATCACATATGACCGACCACACACACGCGGACACCCTGCGAACCCCCATCGTCGCCGTGCTGGGCCACGTCGACCACGGCAAGACGAGCCTGCTCGACACGATCCGCGGCTCCGCCGTCAGCGAGGGCGAGGCCGGCGCGATCACCCAACACATCGGGGCGACGGACATCCCGCTCGACACCATCTCCGGGATGGCGGGCGAGCTGATCGACCCGTCGGACTTCGACCTCCCCGGCCTGCTGTTCATCGACACGCCGGGGCACCACTCCTTCTCGACGCTGCGCGCCCGCGGCGGCGCGCTCGCCGACATCGCGGTGCTCGTCGTCGACGTCAACGACGGCTTCCAGCCGCAGACGGAGGAGGCGATAGACATCCTCCGCCGGACGGGGACCCCCTTCGTCGTCGCCGCCAACAAGGTGGACACGACGCCCGGCTGGAACCCGCAGGACGGCGAGCCGATCCAGCGGAGCATGGAGGCGCAGTCCGAGCGCGCGAAGTCGATGCTCGACGAGAACCTCTACGAGATCATCGGCCAGCTCTCCGACGCCGGCTTCTCCGCCGACCTCTACTGGCGCGTCCAGGACTTCCAGAAGAACATCGGCGTCGTCCCGCTGTCGGCGCTCACCGGCGAGGGCGTCCCGGACCTCCTGACGGTCCTGATGGGCCTCTCCCAGCGGTTCATGAAAGAGGAGATGGCGATCGACGTCACCGGCCCGGGCGAGGGGACGGTCCTCGAAGTGAAAGACGAGCGCGGCTTCGGCGCCACCGTCGACACCGTCGTCTACGACGGCGTGATCCGCAACGGCGACACGGTCGTCGTCGGCGGGCAGGACGAGCCGATCGTCACCGAAATCCGCGCGCTGCTCCGCCCGCGGCCGCTCGCGGAGATCCGCACGGAGAAGGAGTTCGAGAAGGTCGGCGAGGTCGCCGCCGCGGCCGGCGTGAAGATCGCCGCGCCCGACCTCGATCAGGCGATGGCGGGCGCGCCGGTGCGCGTCGTCCGCGACCGCACCGTCGACCAGGTCGTCGAGGAGGTGAAGGCGGAGCTCGCGGAGATCGAGGTCGAGACCGCCGACAACGGCGTCGTCGTCAAGGCGGACACCCTCGGCTCGCTGGAGGCGATGGCGAACGCACTCCGCGAGGCGGAGGTCCCGATCCTCCGCGCCGAAGTCGGCGACATCGCGCCGCGCGACATCGCGGTCGCCGAGACCGCGAACCAGGACGAACACAAGGCGATTTTGGGCTTCAACGTCGACCTCCTGCAGAACGCGGAGTCGGACCTGGAGAACGCCGACGTGAAGCTGTTCAAGAACGAGGTCATCTACCAGCTGGTCGAGGACTACGAGCGCTACGTCGAGGAGAAGCAGCGCGCGCAACAGGAGACGGTGCTGGACAAGGTCGTCCGCCCGGCCCGCTTCCGCATCCTCCCCGACCACACGTTCCGGCAGAACGACCCCGCGGTCGTCGGCGTCGAGATCATCTCCGGCACGCTCCAGAACAACCGCAACGTCGGCTACTTCGAGGGCAACGAGTTCGAGCGCGTCGGCGGCCTCTCGGGGATTCAAAAGCAGGGCGAGGACGTCGACGAGGCGCGCTCCGGCGAGCGCGTCAGCATCGCCATCGACGGGCCCACCGTCGGGCGCGACATCGAGGAGGGCGACACGCTCTGGACCGAGGTGCCCGAGAAGCACGCGAAGATCCTCGAACAGGAGTTAAAAGAGGAGATCACCGCCGACGAGCGCGAGGCGCTTCAGGGCTACTTGGAGACGCGCCGGAAGCGGGACCCGTTCTGGGGGAAGTAACCCTCGGCCCCGCACTCGACGGACATGGACCGCACCGCCGCGTTCGAGTCCGACGTCGAGCACTTGGAGAACGCCGCGATCCGCCTCGCGGAGAGCGAGGCAGACGGCGAGCCCGACCCGCAGCTACAGAGCGAGTTCGCCGCGGTCCTCGACCACGTCCTGAACGCCCACGCGGTCGACTACGAGTCGCTCACGACCCACGCCGAGGCGGTCGCGCGGATCTGGCGGACTCGCGACCACGAGAGCACCGCGAGCAAGCACGTCGACACCGTCCACCAGGCGTTCATGGCCGAGGTGTGCGACGACTACGACCCGGTCTACTGAGCCGGTCCGCATTCCGCCGTCGCCCGCTCACATCACTGGCGCCGCCGCAGGCTCACGTCCCCGGCGGCGTCCTGACGTGGTGGCCGCAGTTCGGACACTGCCCCTCGTTTAAGAACTCCGTCGGGCCCGTGCCGGTCGCCGCGTTGTAGCTGAAGCTGTGTCCGCAGTTCGGGCAGGTCTCGGAGCGTCGGACCATGCGGTTCGATAGAGTTCCCCGTCACTTCAACTTCCGGCGCCGCCCGTGGTCACCCGTACAACAGAATGATCACGGCCACGAACGCCAGCTCCCCGCCGACGAGCAGCGCGGCGAGCAGCCACGTCCGGTAGGTCCACAGCCAGTCGCGGGCCGCCGCGAGCCGGTTTTCGCTTTCCACCTCGGACTCGCCGCGGTACGCGGCGTCGACCTTCCAGCCCGTTTCCGGGTCGTACGTCGCGGGCACGCGGGTCCCGACCAGCTCGTCGACGTCGAGCGGCGAGACGCCCGCGGCCTCCAGGAATTCGAGGAATTCCTCGGACTCCCGGAGCGAGCCGTCCCGGGGCGCGTCGAATCGCTCGGTGTGGGTGGCGTCGCCGTGCGGCGGGCGCATCTCGACGGCGACCCGGTCGCCGACGGAGCGCACCCGGGTGACGATCAGCGCGTTCTCCTCGTCGTTGAGGTACGCCTCGCGGAGCCGGCGTTTCACCTCCTCGTCGACGCCCGCGTCGTCGAGGTCGTCGGGGAGAGGGCCGCCTTCCTCGGGGAGCTGGTCGGCGTCAGCCTCGGAGGGCGGGGACGCGTCCTCGACCGTCGCCGTCTCGGCGTCGTCCCCGGATCGGTCCGCCATCGATCCGACGTTGACGGCGCGCTCTGATAAGGTCACGGCCGCGATACGTGACCGGTTTCGTTGCGGACGGCCCGCGGGCCGAGACCGCCGAAGCCCCAGCCGGGAGGACTCGCGCGACTCGCTGCGCTCCTCAGTCGCTCACTCCGTTCGCTCCTTGCGGTGCTTACGTCGTCGTGCTTCGTCTTCCCGGCTGCCCCTTCGAGTCCCGCCCCGCACAGCCCCGCACCTCACACCTCCCCAGCCTCGTCGGGCGGCCTCCGCGTTGCTCCGGCCGCCCGACTCCCTCGCACGTGCTCCTCGCGGCCGTTTAAAAACGGCCGCTCGGAGGCGCGCGCCACCGCACTTTCGACTGTCGGCCGCTCACTGGAGTCGGTAGCGTAAGATCGCGGCGATGCCGCCGAGGTTGGCGAGCTGCTCGCCGGGAGCGAACTCCGAGGAGAAGACGACCACGTCGCCGCCCTGCCGCTCGACCGACTCGATCACCTCGTTGACATCGATGTCCCAGTCGCCGTCGCCCTGCCGCTCCGTGCGGAGACGCTCGTCGACGACGAGCAGCGTCTCGACCGCGCCGAACTCGGCGGCCTCGGCGGTGTCGTCCGGGCCGTACGTCGCCTTCTCCTCTTTGGCGATGTTCTCGGTCAGCTCGTCGATGAGGCTCGCCTCCTTCGAGATGCGCGTCTCCTTCTGGACCTCGTCGACCGCGCCGCGCTTGAGGACCTCGTGGACGCCGCGGTCGCCCGCGGCGGAGGTGTCGACCGTGGTGACCCGGTCGGCGAGGTCACGGTACTCCTCGTCGATGTAGTCGCGCGCGTCCTGTTTGGTGAACCCCGGCCCGGCGAGGATCACGGCGTCGGCGTCGAGGTGCGCGAGCGCCTCGCCCAGCTCCGCGAACAGCTCCTCGCGCGGCCGCGAGAACTCGCCTTTCCCGGTCGGCTTCGTGAACGAGGCGTACTCCTCGGTGCCGTACTGCTGGACCGTGTGGACGTAGGCCGCGCCCTCCTCGACGGTCGCGATGGCCACGTCGGGATTCTCCGCGGCCTCCGTCGCCTCCTGGAGCCGCTCGGTCTGGTCCGGCTTGAAGTGCTTCTCGACGGTGATCTCGTCGTGTTCCTCGACGTTGAGCGTGTGGTGGGCGTTGAGCTGGTCCTCCCGCGAGCAGCCGACGATGATCCCGGAGACCCGGAGCCGGTTGGCGAACCGCGCGAACTCGACGTCCTCCACCTCCAGCGTGACGAAGATGTGCTCGCGCTGTCCGCCGGTGTCTCGCATCTGGTCGTCGTTCCGCTGGATCCGTCGGGTGGTGTCGCCCTCGACCAGGTCCCCCGGTTCGAGGACGTGCGCGAGGTGCCAGAGGTCGTCGACGTTCTCGGGGACCAGCGTGAGCCGTTCCCGGCCCTCCTCGCCGTACCCCCGCTCGGAGATGCGCATGCCCGGGCGTTCGCTCGCGGCCGTATCAACGCTTGCCTTCCGCGTCGGCGAGCGACGGCCCCCACTCGAAGCCGCCGGCCGGATCGCTGCCGTCCTCGATGGTGGCGGCGGCAGCGTCGCTCCGGTCTCGCCGGTCAGCGACCGGAACGTCGCGGCCGACCTGAACCGCGGCCGGCGGCTCGCTCCGCATCGGCCGCCCGCCGTCGCCCGACACGACGGGTGCCGGCGGGTCGTTTCTCGCGCGACCGATCTCCCGGGTCGCGTCGACGGCACGAGCGGCGCCCGCGCCGCGATTCGCGTCCTCGCGGCGAGTCGCATCCGCGCGGCGAGCCGCTCGGCTCCCGGAGCGCGCGGCGTCGCGGTCCGTCCGGACCGACGGCCGCGCCGCGGCGTCCCGCGTCGAACCCTCTCGCAGCGCGTCCGCCGCTCCGCGTCCGTAGAGGCCGTGCGAGACGACCCGGACGAGGAAGGCGAGCGCGACGCCGACGACCAGCGGCGCCGTCGGCGCCGCGACGGCGTACCCGACCGCGAGCGCTCCGACGGCGAGCGTCCAGCCGGTGGCGTACGGGCCCGTCGCGGCGACGCGGGCCACGGTCCGCGGGTTCAGTCCATCCCTCAGCCGCCCGGACGCGGCGAACGCGGCGAGCGCGGCGGGACGGACGTACGCGAACGCGAGGAGGTACGCGCCGACGAGCGCGGCGACGACCCCGGCGGCGACGACCGCGACGGCGGCCGGGCCGTTCGGACCGAGAGCAGATTCGACGGCGGTCGCGGTCGACTCCGGATCGACGGGACCGGCGACGAGCGCGGCGACGGCGCCGCCGGCGACCGCGAGGCCGCCCGCGAGCGGGGCGAGCAGCGCCGCCGACAGCAGCGCCGACTTAAGGCCGTCCCTGACCAGTTCGCCCCAGGCGACGAGCGACGGCGTGCCGGCCGAGTCCCTCGTCTGGATCGCCGCCCGCGTCACCCGGACGTAGTAGCCGCGCGCGACGAGCGACGGGGCGAGCGCGACCGGGGCCGCGACGGCGACCGCGGGGCTGACGAAGAGGACACCGCCGAGCCACAGCGCCGTGAGGGTCCACCCCAACAGGGTCACGGACCCGCCGACGAGGACGACGCCCGCGGTGTCGTCGGTTCGCGTCAGCGCCGTCGCGGCCGCGGTGAGCATGTGACTCGACACAGGAACGGGAGCCGCATAAATGATACCCGGGCCCGAGCGTTTATATCACTCCGCGGATTACTATCGACCGGCCGCGCGGGACAATCGTGTGCCTCTGACAACCCAACCGCGGCCGCCACTCGGCGGTCGCTCCCCGTCCGCGGCTTTCGATCGCGTTCTCTCCCGCCAGCCGCGGTGCCGTCGCGTGCCGGTACCGATTTATCCCGCCCCGCCGACGGATCGGGTATGACCGGCGACGAGCGGACGGCCGATCTGGAGCCGGAACTCAGGAGCTACGGCGTCAGCGTCGAGGCGATCGACGAGGGCGACCCGCTGGAGCTGACGTACATGACCGCGTTCCCCGGCCGCGAGATCCACCGCGGCGAGATCGGGCGCGCGCTCAACGCGCTCATCGACCAGGCCGAGGCCGACGAGTGGGAGCCCGTGCGCGTCGAGGGGACGGTCGTCCGGGCCCCCGGCGATGTCCTCGGCACCTGGCGCGCCGAGGCCGAGTGGTTCGAGGCGCTCATGAGCTACGAGATCTCCGAGACCGAGTTCTCGACCCGCGTGCTGGAGACCGTCAGCCACGAGGCCGAGAACGGCGACGAGGGCGATGACAGGTCCGAACCCGACCCGGAGGCCGACCGGTGACCCGCCGCGACCCGGTCAACCGCGCGCAGCGCCGCCTCGCCCGCCCGGCCCGCGAGCGGTTCGCCACCCGCGCGGTCGCGTTCGACGTCGACGGCGAGACCTGTCGCGGGACGCTGTACCTGCCCGGCGGCGACGCGGACGACTCCCCGGTCGTCGTGATGGCGCCCGGGCTCGGCGCGGAGCGGACCTTCGGCTACCCCGCCGTCGCGGAGCGGTTCGCGGACGCGGGCCACGCCGCGCTCCTCTTCGATCACCCGGAGTTCGGCGACTCCGACGGCGACTCGCAGGTCGTCGACCTCGCCCGTCAGCGCGCGGCGTACGAGGGAGCGATCGACCGCGCGGCCCGCGTCGACGACGCCGGCGACGACCTCGTGTTATGGGGGGCGTCGCTGTCGGCCGCGCACGTCCTGACGCTCGCCGCGGAGCGCCGCGACGTCGACGCGGTCGTGGGGCTCGTCCCGATGCTCGACGGCCGCGCCATCGCCGCCCGTCGCGGCGGGCGGTACCTCCTCCGTTCCGGTGCCGCCGGGTTCCGCGACCTGCTCGGCCACCGGATCGGTCGCGGCCGCACGGTCCCCATCGTCGGCGGCGCGGAGGAGTGCGCGGCGATCACCGAGCCGGGGACGAAGCGGAAGTACATCGACCTCGTCGACCGCGAGTCGGCGTGGCGCAACGAGACCCCCGCGCGCTCGCTGCTCGGACTCGTCGGCTACCGCCCGGTCACGCGGCTCGACGAGATCGACGCCCCGACGCTGCTGCTCGCGGGGACCGACGACGCCATCGTCGACGCCGACTCGGTCGCGGCCGCCGGCGAGCGGCTCTCGCGCGGCACCGTCGTCACGATGCCCGCCGACCACTTCTCGGTGCTCGGCGACGACTTCGAGGGCGCGGTCGGCCACCAGCTCTCCTTCCTGCGCGACGCGCTTGAGTGACGCCTCGCGGCGCCGGCCGCGGCCGCGGGGCCGCCGTCCCCGCGACCGCTTAAGTGGCCTCGCGGCGCACTCGCGCGTATGACAGCCATCGCACTGTTGAGCGTCGCGCCGGTGATCGAGGGGAGCATGGCCGAGGAGGTGGCGAAGGCGGTCGCCGCGCTCGACGACCTCGACGTGAGCTACGAGACGAACCCGATGGGCACCGTGATCGAGGCCGACGACGCGGAGACGCTGTTCGCGGCCGCGGCGGCCGCCCACGAGGCGGTCGACGGCGACCGCATCTCGACGTTCCTCAAGGTCGACGACAAGCGGACGAGCGACGGGACCGCCGCGGAGAAGGTCGCGGCCGTCGAGGAACACCTCGGCCGCGAAGCGAAACGGGAGCGGTAGCGGGTCGCCGCCCCGCCGCGGCGCTTCGCGTCACGCGGCGTCGACTCCCACGCTGCCGCCCGCGGTCGCGTCCCCGTCGGGATTCTCGACCGCGACGTCGACGGTCGTCGTGCGGACGACGGTCGCCTCGTCGCCGCCGCCGGCGACGTCCGCGCGGAACACGACGTCGAGCGTCGTCGTCGCCGTCTCGCCGCCGCCGATCTCGGGCGCGCTCAGCGACTCGCTCGTCACGGCGTCCCCGCGCTCCGTCGCGTCTGCGCGCTCGAACCGCGCGGTGAGGGCGCCGTCGACCGCGCCGAAGTCGGGCGGCGCGTCCGGCCCGGCGTCGGACCGGTCGCTCTCGGGCCGCCCGACCGACGCGACGTCGCCGGGCGTCGCGTCGGGGTCGGCGGCCGTCAGGGTCTCCCGATACACCTCGTCGACGCCGGCGTCGCTCCCGACGGCGAGGATGAGCGTCACGCGCTCGACGCCGTCGGAGAAGTCGCTCCACGACACCTCGACGACGGGCGAGAGGTACACCGACTCGATCCGTCCGTCGTTGCTCGTGACCGTCGGCGCGTCGCCCGCCTCGAACGCCGCCGGGTCGCCGTCGATCGCCGCCGCCGGCCGGCTCGACGCGACGAGGCCGCCGAGGCCGGTGAGGCCGGCGCCCGTGACGGCGGCGGCCCCGCCGAGGACCGAGCGTCTGGAGACCGTTTCGGACGAGCTACCGTTCCGCGAGTGGTCGGCCATCTCGGTGCGACGTGGCCGCGGCATCCGATATAAGCGCTCGGCGGAGACGGGCTCGGCGCGGAGCGAGGGGCGTGGTCACCCCTTGATGTTACAGACGGGGAACGTCCGTGCCACCTTGTCGCCGATGCCCAGCTCGTCGCTCACGCGGATCACCTCGTCGATGTCCTTGTAGACGCCGGGCGCCTCCTCCGCGATGGTGGCGCCGGACTGGGCCTTCACGTAGATCCGCTGGCCGTCTTCGAGGTCGTCCTGGACGTCGCCGCCCCAGAACTCCTGTTTCGCCTGCGTCCGGCTCATCAACCGCCCGGCGCCGTGGGCGGTCGAGCCGAAGGAGACCGACATCGACTGGTCGCCGCCGCGGAGGACGTACGAGCCGGCGCCCATGCTCCCGGGGATGATGACGGGCTGGCCGACGCCGCGGTAGGTCTCGGGCACGTCCGCGTGGCCCGCGGGGAACGCCCGCGTCGCGCCCTTGCGGTGGACGTACAGCTCGCGCTCCGCGCGGTCGACCGCGTCGTCGCCGACGGCGGGCCGCCCCTCGGCGTCGACGCCGACCTCGTGGGTCTCCTTCTTCGCGATGTTGTGCGCCACGTCGTACAGCAGCTCCATCCCGAGGTCCTCGATCGGATCGGCGTCGAACACCTTGCCGAACGTCTTCCGGGCCTGGTGGGTGATCAGCTGACGGTTCACCCACGCGAAGTTGATACACGCGCCCATCGCGCCGTAGTACTCCTCGGCCAGCTCGGAGCCGGCGGGCGCGGCCGCCAGCTCCTTGTCGGGCAGCTCGTCGAGGAGGTCGGCGTGTTCCTGCTCGATCCGCCGGAGGTAGTCGTTGCAGGTCTGGTGGCCGAGCCCGCGGCTCCCGCAGTGGATCAGGACGACGATCCCGTCCTCTTCGAGCCCGTACGACTCGGCGACGTCCTCGCGGAACACGTCCGTGACGCGCTGAACTTCGAGGAAGTGGTTGCCCGAGCCGAGCGACCCCATCTGGTTGCGCCCGCGGTCCATCGCCTTCTGGCTCACGTACTCCGGGCGCGCGTCGGGGCGGCGCCCCTCGTCCTCGCAGCGCGCGAGGTCGCTCTCGATCCCGTACCCCGCCTCGACCGCCCACTCGACGCCGCGTTCGAGGGCGCCTTCGATCGCGTCGGCGGTGCCGTCGATCACGCCGCCGCCGCCGAGCCCCGAGGGAACGGCCTCGAACAGCGCGTCGACGAGCTCCTCCTCGCGGCCGCGGACGTCGTCGTAGGTGAGGTTAGTTTTCACCATTCTTACACCACAATTTATGTCGTATCCGACCGCTCCGGGCGAAATACAGCCGGTTCGGGCGTCGATCGCTCCGACGCCGCCGACGGGGAACCCGTACCCCTGGTGGCCGTCGGGCATACAGAGCGCGGGCTCGACCATCCCGGGCAGGTGGGTCGCGTTCTTCAGCTGCTGGAGCGAGTCGTCGTCGCCGATCTCTTCCAGCAGGTTCTCGCTGGCGAGGACCCGCGCGGGGACGTTCATCTCGCCCTCGCGGGGGATCTCCCAGACGTGTTCGCGTACCTTCTCTAACCGGATCCCGTCGAACTCGCGCGTGGTCATGCGACGCACTTCGACACGAGGCGGCAAGGGCGTTGCGTCAGCGGGCGGGGGACGGGAGGAGTCTCCGGGACCGCTCTCGGCCGATTCCTACCGGTCGACCGCGTCGATCGGGAGCCAGTCGATTGCGCCCTCAGCGAGGGTGAACGCGGCGAAGACTCGGCCCAATACGACGCCGTACACGAGGTGGGCGACCGCGATGACGACGCCGAACTCGAAGCCCGCGGTGAGCCCCGGCACCGGGAGCGTCGGTACCGGCAGCGAGGTGGCGCCCTCGATCGCGATCGCGGCCGGCAACAGCAGCCCGCCGGTGAGCACGCCGAGCAGCGCGGAGTGGATGACGCCGAGCGAGAGGCACCCGCCGACGTCCCCGCGAAGCTCCGCGAAGAAGGGCCGGTCGAAGAGCGCGACGAACAGCGCGCCGAACAGCGTGCTGTTGAACAGGTGGACGGCCCAGCCCGCGAGGACCGTCTCGACCCCGATCAGCGCGCCGATCGTCGGCATGAGCCCGAGCCCGAAGTGTAACACGGCGCCCATCGCCGCGCCGGCGGCGAGCCCGGAGCCCGCCCCTGCCCGCCAGCGACGACCCGCGACCGCCGGTTCGCTCCCGTCGCTTCGGTCTGAGTGTGACATACGCTACCAACGCACTCGACAAACATAACGGTTTATCACAACCGCCGTTCGGACTGTCGTCGCGCCCTCACACGTCGAAGACGACGTACGCGTACCACTCGTCTCTCCTCCGTTCAAGCGCCATCTCCGAGTACGTGACCGCCTTGACCTCCCGGGCGGCCACCGCGTCGAGGGGGACGCCGCGCGCGCTGGCCGTGAGTCGCCACTCACCGGGGTCCGCAGTCCGGTTCTGAGGAGCCGCGGAGTCCGGTTCGACGACCGAACAGCGGTGGTCCGCCGGGAGGACGAGCCGCACGTCGCGCTCGTAGATCAGGCGGTCGAGGTAGTCGAACAGCAAGGCCTCGCGGCCCTCGGCGGCGACTTCGAACTCGAACCGGTCACCTCCCGTCTCCGGCACCGACTCCGCGCTCGCGGCCGCGAGCCCGTCCGCGACCGCCGCGAACAGCCCCGAGAGGGTGTCGGCCGTCGCCTCGACGGCGACGTCGGCCGTGTGGTCGCGGAGCTCGTAGCTCATCGCTCGCCGTTCCCTTCGTGGGTCCCGTCACGGGACCCCTCGGCGCTCTCCGATCGCTCGTCGGTCTGGAACCGGGCGTCGATGGTCCGCTCCGGCGCCTCGGTTCGGAGGTCCTCCGGGTCGACGTCGTCGATGTCGGCGGCGACCTCCTCCAATGCGACGCCGCTCGTCACCAGCGCGCGGATCCCCTCGTCGACGGTCAGCTCGACGTCGACGATCCGGCGCTCCGGGACGAAGACGACGTGGCCGCCCATCACCGGGTTCGGCGCCATCGGCATGAACAGCGTCCGCATCCCCTCGCCCCCGCTGTCCGCGTGGTCCGCGATGGCCGCCGGCGTCTCGCTCGTGACGAACGCGAGCGTGTACGCCTCCGCCGTCGGGAACTCCACGAGGACGACCTCGCGGAAGTTCCCGCCGTCCGACTCCAGCATGGCGTCGCTCATCTGCCGGAACCCCTGGTAGACGGAGCCGACGCCCGGAACCCGCTCGACGGCGTAGTCGACGTAGGCGACGGCTTGCTCTCCGTACCGCGAGGATTCGACGGCCGCGCCGATGAGGAGGATTGCGGCCACGAACACGACCGGCGTCGCGATCTCGATCGCGACCTCGCGAGAGACGGCGCCGACCACCGGCAGCCCGTCCCCCGGCGACACGGCGACGATCGCCGACGAGAAGGCGTCGAGATAGTCGTACACCGCGTTGAACGCGAACGCGAGGACGGCCAGCGTGATGACGGCGGGAACGATGACGGCGATGCCGGTCAGGAAGGCCCGTCGGAGCAGCTCGACTCCCGACGACTCGTCGGTCATTACTCGGTGTCACGCGCGACCGCGACAAAATCGTTTCCGTCGGGCTCGACCCGTGACGGTCTCGTTCGGCGAGCGCGGGCGCCGACCCGTCGAGAGAGAGTTAACCGCCCGCAACGGATCTCTCCGGCGGCGTTGCCGGCCGCAACGGTCCCCGCTGGCGGTGGAGTTATATTCCGCCCGCGTGTTAGGTCATCGCAGTGAGCGTCAACGTCGAGAAGCGGACCGACCCCCCCGGCGAGTCCGACTACGCGACCGCCGCGTGGGAACTCAAAGAGCAAATTCGGTCCGCCGAGGGCGTCCTCCGACAGCGACGCGGCTTCTTCGTCGACGCGTACCGCCGGTCGACCGCGCACCTGCTCGTCGAGAACGACCGGCTCGTCGCGTTCGCCTCAGTGCGCCGCGACGGCTACATCCTCTTTCTCGCCGTCCATCCCGACCACCGCGGCCGCGGCCACGCGGAGCGGCTGGTCGCCGACATCGCGGAGAACCATCGCTCGGTCACCTGCCACGCCCGCACGACCAATCGGCAGGCACTGGGCTTCTACGAACACCTCGGCTTCGAGGTGATACGCCGCATCGACGACTACTACGAGGACGGCGGCGACGCCTACTACCTCAAGCTCGGCGGCGAGTCGCTCCGCGAGCGGCTCTCCGGGTTCGTCGGCCGGTAGGCGGTCGTTCCTCGCCGCCCGGTCGGCTCCGCGCGGCCCTCGAAGGCCACCGAACCGACAGTAATTAGCGCCAGCCGCGAGGAGAACGCGGCATGTCGCAACCGACTCCCGCGGACCTCGCGACTCGGGTCCGCGACGGCGACCTCCGCTTCCACGAGCTGGAAGACCACGCGGACGCCGACGCCGCGGCCGCCGCGCGCCGGCTGCTCGTCGCGGAGGCGACGGACGCCGACCTCGACCCGCTCGGCGAGTACGCGTTCGACGCCGACGCGGTCCACGGCTCGAACATCGAGAACACCCTCGGGGGCGTTCAGGTCCCGGTCGGCGTCGCCGGCCCGGTGACGATCGACGGCGGCGCGAGTTCGGGCGAGCGCTACCTGCCGCTGGCGACCACCGAGGGCGCCCTGGTCGCGTCGATCAACCGCGGCTGCTCCGTCGTCGAGGACGCCGGCGGCGCGACCGCACGGGTGACGAAGAGCGGGATGACCCGCGCGCCCGTGTTCCGGGTCGCGGGCGTCGCCGAGGCCGAGGCGCTCGTCGACTGGGTGCGCGACAACGTCCCCGCGCTGCGCGAGGCCGCGGAGTCGACGACGAGCCACGGCGAGCTGCTGGACGTGACGCCGTACGTCGTCGGCAACAACGTCTTCCTGCGCTTCCGCTACGACACGAAGGACGCGATGGGGATGAACATGGCCACCATCGCGACGCGCGAGGCCTGCGACGCCGTCGAGGACGAGACGGACGCCTCGCTCGTCGCGCTGTCGGGGAACCTCTGCTCGGACAAGAAGCCGGCCGCCATCAACGCGGTCGAGGGGCGCGGGCGCTCGGTCGTCGCGGACGCGACGGTCCCCCGCGAGGTCGTCGAGGAGCGCCTCCACACGACCCCCGAGGCGATCGCCGAGATCAACACCCGGAAGAACCTCGTCGGCTCCGCGAAGGCGGGCGCGCTCGGGTTCAACGCCCACGTCGCCAACGCGGTCGCGGCGATGTTCCTCGCGACCGGGCAGGACGAGGCGCAGGTCGTGGAGGGGGCGAACGCGATCACGACCGCCGAGACGACCGCCGACGGCGACCTCTACGTCTCCGTCTCGCTGGCGAGCCTCGAAGTGGGGACGGTCGGCGGCGGGACGAAGCTCCCGACCCAGCGGGCGAGCCTGGAGATACTCGGCGTCGCCGGCGGCGGCGACCCGGCCGGGAGCAACGCCGACGCGCTCGCGGAGTCGATCGCGGTCTGCGCGCTCGCGGGCGAGCTCTCCCTGCTCGCGGCGCTCGGCTCGCGACACCTCTCGTCGGCGCACGAGGAGCTCGGCCGATAGACGGACGTCGGGTTCGACCCCGCAGACCCTTCTCAGTCCGACCAGCGGGGACAGTCGTCGCGGAGCGCCGCCCGCCCCGCGTCGGTGATCCGGAACACCGCCTCCCCCGAGACGCGCTCGACGAGCCCGGCGTCCGCCAGCGCGGTCAGCCGCGACTCGGCGTGGTCGTCGTAGAGGCCCGTGTTCCCGGCGACGAACGCCTGATAGTCGGCGCCGACGTCGGCGAGGTACGAGAGCAGCCGCTCGTCGGAGCGCGTGAGGGACGGGCGGTCCGGGTCGAGCGCCTTCCCGTCGGCAGCCTCGGAGCTCTCCGCCGAGCGGTCGGCCGGCTGTGCGTCTGGTGCGGGCATCTCACACGTGGGGACGTGTACCACGATAAAGGAGACACCGGCGGTTCCCACTCGCTGGGAGCCGGCGCCGATCGGACGAACCTGTTCGGTCGCCGACCGGTCCGACCGGGGGCGTCCCGTCGACCTCCCCGACTCAGTCGTCGGCGTCGGCGGGCGGCGTCCCGGCGGCGTCGCTCCCGGCCCCCTCGCCGCCGGACGGGCGGTCCGGGAGCATCGGGGTCCCGTCGGCCCGCGGGCCGAGCCGCGGGCCGTGCGGACCGTCGTCGGGGTCGATGCGGCGCCGAGTCCGGTAGTCCGTCGAGCGCTCGACCGGGGTCCGGCCGATCGCCGCGATCATCTCGACGTAGTCGTCGAACGAGCGGTACTCGCCGTACTCGCCGCCCGCGCGGCTGGTGATCTCCTCCGAGAGGATGGTGCCCATGAAGTCGTCGGCGCCGCAGTTGAGCAGCTTGAGCCCGTGGGCGTCGCCCGACTTCACCCACGAGGCCTGGACGTGGTCGACGTTGTCCAAGAAGAGCCGCGCGACCGCGACCACCAGCTCGTCCTCGGCGCGCGAGGGCCCGGAGTCGACGACTCCCCGGCGGTACAGCGGGGTGTTCTGATGGATGAAGGAGAGCGGGACGAACTCCGTGATCGCGCCCGTGCGGTCCTGGAGGTCGCGGATCACCTTCAGGTGTTGCGCGCGGTGGGCGACCGTCTCGACGTGGCCGTACATCATCGTGGAGGTCACGTCGAGGCCGGCGGCGGCCGCGCCCTCCATCGCGGCCACCCAGTCGTCGGTGCGGATCTTCCCCGGGCAGATCACGTCGCGGACCTCGTCGACGAGGATCTCGGCGGCGGTGCCCGGCGCGGAGTCGAGCCCGGCCTCGGCCAGCTCGCGGTAGACTGACTCGTACTCCCAGTCCGTGCCGCGCTTGGCGTGGTACGCCTCCTCCGGGGTCATCGAGTGGAGGTGGACGCCGCCGACCGACATCGCCGCCATCTGCTCGACGTACGTCCCCGGGTCGGTCGCGTACCGCTCGGGCGGCTTGTAGTTCACCTCGCTCGCGGGGTCGTCGTGCGCGGCGAGGACCTCGTGGTGCTCCTCGTTCAGCGCGAACGCCGGGTGGAGCCCCGAGACGGAGCACACCTCGTAAATTCCCATGTCGAGGGCGTCCTCGACGACCGCGCGCGACTCCGCCGGCGGCTTGGTGAAGCCCGCGTGCTCGACGTCGCTGTCGGCCTCGAACGCGTGCGCGGAGTCCTTGAAGTTACAGAACAGGCAGCCGGTGTTGCAGGCCGTGGTGACGTTGTTGTTGAGGTTGGCGACGAAGGTGACCTCGTCGCCGACCTCCTCGGCCCGGCGCCGGTCCGCGGCCTCTAACACCGCCTCCTTGCGGACGGGGTCGATCCCCGACGACGCCGTGCCGGTCGCGAGCAGCTCGGTCGCGTCGGCGACCGTCAGCCGGGCGCCGTCGCGGGCCTTCGCGAGCGCGTTCTCGAACGACTGGTCGGTCGCGGGCGCCGCGAAGTCGAACTCGTTCGCGCCGCTCTCCGACTCGCCGCCGCCGGCCTCGTCCGTTCCGCTCGCGCCGGAACTACCCCCCGAACTCATCCCGTAACCCTCCCGGTTCCACCCTGATAAACGGGCGGGTCGCGACACCGATCGGGTCGGACAGACGACGCCGATCGCGAACGTCTATTTATAAATAGATCCGAGGGCCGCGACGTTTATTTATAAATAACTGCGGTGGCGCGTGCCTGTGAGCGCCCGGAGGGCGCGAACAGCACCGCGCGAGGGAGTCGGCCGGCCGGAGCGAAGCGGAGGCCGGCCGACGAGGTTGGGGAGGCGTGAGGCTGCGGTGCTGTGCTGGGCAGGCTGGGACTCAAAGGGGCAGCCGCGAGGGCGAAGCACGGCGACGCAAGCACTGGAAGGAGCGAGCAACGCGAGCGACTGAAGCGCGTGGTTCGAGACGCCTCCGGCGTCTCGTCATCCCGAAAATCGGAGATTTTCGGGCGACAGCGAGCCGCGCGAGCCCTCGCGGCTGGGGCTTTGGCGGCGTTCGCCGTCGATCCGCAATCAGCCATTTATAAGCGAGCGGCTGGGGCTTTGGCGGCGTTCGCCGTCGATCTGCCAGTGCCAATTTATAAAGAAGCGACTAATTCGCCCCCGTCAGTTCACGCTAAATCCCGGTAGTCCCGCTCTTCGTCGGCGTGTGCGCGGACCCACAGCTCGCCGATCCGCGAGAGGCTCGTCCGGTAGGACTTCCCGTGTTCCTCGCGCTCGATGTACCCCTTGCCGCCGGGCCCCAACCGATCAACGTTATAAATGACCTTCGAGCGGAACGAGTCCGTGTACTCCTCGTTGAGCTCGGCCGCGAGCGTCTCCGCCAGCTCGGAGACGGACTCGAACTCGCCGTGTTCGCCCAGCGTGAACAGGACCAGCTCCTCGAACGGCTTGACGTTCTGGAAGGAGGCGACCGGGAGCTCGATCACGTGGCGGTCGCCGATTTTCTTCGCCCCGATGGTGGTGCCGCGCTCGTCGAACTCCGCGAGGAGGTCCGTGGTGCTCGCCAGCCGGTCGGCGACGCGGTCGGGGTCGACGCCCGCCTCGGCGAGCGCCTCGTCGCTCTCGCTCCCGCCGCTCCCCTCGTCGAGGTCGCGCAGGAGGTCCCGCGTCGCGCGCAACTCCTCCGCGAGTTCGGTCTCCAAGTACTTCTCGGGGGCCGTGTAGTAGGTGTGAATCCGGTCGCGGTCCGCCTGCCGCTCGACCATGATCGAGTGGGCCGCGGTCGCGAACGCGAAGGAGACGGGGCGGGGCATCGAACAGAGGTTCACCCACACCTCGCGGTCGTCGACGGCGTCGCCCGCTCCCGGTTCGTCGTCTGCCCCGTCGACCCCCTCGTCCCGGTCGAGTTCGGCGTTGATCAGGTCGAACGCGCGCTCGAAGGCGGCGTCGTAGTCGTACACGTCGTCCAGCCGCTCGCGGACCGTCTCGGCGCCGAGCAGGTTCGTGAAGTCCTGCTCCAACTTGCGCGCGATGTTGCGCGAGTACTCGACGTTGGCCTCGCTGCCGACGGTGCCCTCCAACAGGATCACCCGGTCGACGTCGAACTGGTCCCGGATGAGGGGGGCGATCATCCGGTCGTAGTCGAACCCGACGGGCACGACGTGGGTCTGCATACGCGGGACGTAACGGTGCCGTTTATAAAAAGAACCAGTTCCCTCATCGTTCAACTGAACACCGACCACACCGCTCTCCAGTGGGTCGGGGGGTTTCGGCAAGAGGGGAATCTGACTACGACCTTCGTGAAAGCCCACTCTAGAAGACCCGTTGTGTCCCAACCCGCTGTGTGGATACAGCCATCGTGATCAGCTATTAATTCTGTTATAAATCGTGTTCCCGCAGTTGTCACACCGGTTCGGCTCATTTCGATACCGCTCGCCACACCGGTCGCATTCCCACCTTGCCCCGAGAATCTCACACAGGAGAGAATCCGTGAATCCCATCCGTCGGCTCGTAGTCCCTCTATGTGGTATATTTTGGGACGCCACCTTCGGATACCAGCCGGCAAACGTGCGGCCGAGTACCAAAATTAAAGTCACTGTCGTTACGATGACGTGTCAACATACCGATGACGAGCCGGTGTACGTTTCGACTCGACCCCGAGGAGGCCGGCGCGGCGACGGCGGAGGTCGCCGCGGAGATAGACGAGGAGTGGCGCTGCCCGCACGACGCGCACCCGGAGGCCGACCGCTGCGTGTTCCACCTGTCGAGCGACGCCCGCGACGACCTCGGCGTCGACGCAGACGCCGTCGCCGAGCGCCTCCGAGACGTGGCCGGCGAACGGGGGAAGGCCGCGAAACGCCTGCTCGGCGCCCGCCTCGACGGCGTCTCGATCCGCCACGAGATCGTCGACGCCGTCGACAAGCACCCCCTCGACCTCCGGGGCGCGACGGTGACCGGCACCCTAGATCTGACCGCGTCGGAGTTCGAGGGCCGGATCGACCTCTCCGGCGCGGAGATCGGCGCGATCGACTGGACGGAGTCGGAATTCGACGCGCCGGTCGACCTCTCCGGCGCCGTCGTCCGCGGCGAGACGACCCTCACCGGCGCCGTCTTCGAGGGCGACGTGGACCTCTCGGGCGCGACGTTCGAGGGGCCGGTCGACGCCCGGGAGGCCAGGTTCAACGGCGACACCTCGCTGCGCGAGGCGCGGTTCCGCGGCGCGGCGGCGTTTGACGGCGCCGAGTTCCGCGGCGACGCGAACCTCTTGGACGACGACGCGTGCTTCGAGGACGCCCGCTTCGACGCCCCCGCCTCGTTCACGAAGGCCGGTTTCCGGTACGCGGATTTCGTCGGCTGCGAGTTCCGCGACGCGGCGGCGTTCGACCGGGCGACCTTCGGCGGCGACGCCGAGTTCGCGGACGCGACGTTCGGCGACTACGCCGACTTCGCGGAGGCCCGGTTCGACGGCGACACCGCGTTCTCGGGGGCGCTGTTCGAGGCGCCGGCGACGTTCGCGGGCGCGGAGTTCCGCGGCCGGGACAACCTCGAAGACGACGACCTCTCGTTCGCGGACGCGACGTTCGAGGGGGAAGCGACGTTCCGGCGCGCGGTCGTCGGCTTCGCCGACTTGTCGCGGCTGACGGCCGCAGAGGAGCTGGTATTCGACGAGACGCGTTTCACCGAGGAGGTCAGCTTCGAGGACGCGACGCTGTCGTCGCTCTCCTGTGACGAGGCGCGGTTCGAAAGCGACGCGAGCTTCGAGGGCGTCGCGGTCGACGGGGACGCGACGTTCAGGGGCGCGGAGTTCGAGGGCGGTGACAACGTCGACGACGACGACCTCTCGTTCGCGGACGCGGTGTTCGGCGGCGACGTCGACTTCCTCAGCGCCCGGTTCGGGTACAGCGACTTCTCCGGCGCCGCGTTCGGCGGGGCGGCCGTCTTCGACGAGTCGCGCTTCGACGACGACCTCGCGTTCTCCGACGCGGCCTTCGACGACCGAGCGAGCTTCGACGAGTGCCGGTTCGACGACGACGCCGCCTTCGAGCGGGCGACCTTCGCCGGCGCGGCCAGCTTCCGCGGCGCGGAGTTCGACGGCGGCGACAACGTCCGCGACGACGACGTGACGTTCGCCGACGCCGCGTTCGCCGACGAGGCCGACTTCTACCGCGCGGAGTTCGAGTACGCCAACTTCGAGGCCGCGGCGTTCGAGCGGCCCGCGAACTTCGAGGCGACCCACTTCGCCGGCGAGGGCGACTTCCGCGACGCGGCGTTCCGCGGCGAGACGACGTTCGCCGAGGCGCGGTTCGACGACGACGCGACGTTCGAGGACGCGGCGTTCCGCGACGCCGCCTCGTTCCTCGGCGTCGAGTTCGTCGGCGACTACCACGAGGACGACGACGCCGCGTTCTCGGGCGCCGTCTTCGCCGACGAGGCCGACTTCCGCGAGATCGAGTTCGGTCAGGCCGGCTTCGACGACGCGAGCTTCCGGGGGCCGGTGTCGTTCCGGGAGTCGCTGTTCGGTCGCGCGCGCTTCGAGGACGCGGTCTGTGCGGAGTCGGTCGACCTGTCGTACACCCGGTTCACCGAGCCGGTCTCGTTCGACGGCATCGCGTTCGAGTCCGGCGTCACCGCCGACGAGGCGCGGTTCGAGAGCGACGCGAGCTTCGCCGAGTCGTCGTTCGAGGAGGGAGCGACGTTCCGCGGCGTCGAGTTTCAGGGGGGCGCCCACACGGTCACCGACGCGAACTTCGAGGCCGCGACGTTCGCGGACAGCGCCGACTTCAAGCTCGCCGAGTTCCGCGTCGCGGACTTCTCCGGCGCGGAGTTCGAGGGGACGGCGCTGTTCGAGCGCACCGTCTTCGAGGACGACGCCACCTTCCGGAACGCGGCGTTCGGCGCGTCGGCCGTCTTCTCGCGCTCCAGGTTCCTCGAGGAGTCCGACTTCTCCAGCTGCCGCTTCGAGGACGAGGCGCACTTCGACGAGCTTCGCTTCGAGAAGGACAGCACGTTCGCCGACGCCGAGTTCGGCGGCGACGCGACGTTTCGCTCGGCGGAGTTCGAGGGGAGCGCGAACATGCACAACGACGACGCCAGCTTCGAGACGGCGACGTTCCGCGGCACGGCGGACTTCGACAAGGCGTCGTTCCTCTACGCGAACTTCGCGCACACGACGTTCGCCCGGGACGCCGCGTTCACCGAGGCGGAGTTCGAACACTCGGTCGCCTTCCGCCCGCGGCCCGCCGAGTCCGAGACGCTCGTCGACCTGAGCGGCGCGGTCGTGCGCGGCGGGACGCTCGGCCAGCCGGAGCAGGGCGACGCCTTCTACGACTGTACGCACGCGGAGGTCCGGGAGGTCACGCTCGATGACGAGCACTGTACGCACGGCCTGTTCAACCACTTCCGGTTCTGTAACACCGACTTCCACGGCTTCGACTTCACCGCCCACAAGACGTACCTCGCGCGCAACAACTGGGAGATCCACACCTTCGCCGCCTCTGAGGCGGCCGACCGATCGGAGACCGAGTCGGAGTTCACGCCCGCGAGGCTGGAGAACACGTATCTGAAGGCGAAGAACTGCGCGAGCGACTTCGGCGACCGCAAGGCCGCGGCCGAGTTCTTCATCAAGGAGATGGTGTACCGGCGCCGGAAGAACTGGCGCGCCGCCTTCACCCGGGAGGAAGCGGTGTCGCCGGCCAACCGCACGAAGGCGCTCGGCAAGTGGGTCGGGAACAAGGTGCTCCACCAGACGTGCGGGTACGGCGAGCGGCTCTGGCGGGTCGTGTACGTCTCCGCGGTGACGGTGTTCATCTGGGGCGTGTTGTACACCACGACGACGCAGGGCACGACCGGCAGCAGCGAGCTCACGACGCAGGGGATCGGCGGTCTCTCGAACCTCTTCTCGCCGGAGGGAGCGGTCGTCCTCGGCAAGAACATGTACTTCAGCATGGTGACGTTCACCACGCTCGGCTACGGGGACGTCCAGCCGGTCGGGTCGACGGCGCGCGCGCTCGCCGGGCTCGAGGCGTTCCTCGGCGCGCTCCTCGTCGCGCTCGTCGTCTTCGTGCTGGGCCGTCGGGTCGCGTGGTGAGCGACGCGGGGCATCGGGTCGCGCGGGGCGTCGGATCGACTCGGTCTCGCGGCCGCAATGACGGCAACTATCCCCGGTCCCCCTCCGCGAGCAGTAGGATTATCTCGGTCAGCGCCGTACGCTGACACGGTATGTCACAGCAAGGCGTTCAGGAGGAGCTGTACGTCGACCAGTACACGCTCGGACTCGTCGGGCCGGATCAGGAGTGGGCCGGCACGGTCGCGGACGGCGGCACGGTGCAGACGTACACGCCGCCGGGCTGTTGGGGGCCGATGGTGACGCCCTCGTTCCGCGGCGGCCACGAGGTGACGCGGCCGATCCGCGTCGAGGGCGCCGAGGTCGGCGACGCCGTCGCGATCCACATCCGCGACGTGGAGGTGACGAGCATGGCCACCAGCACGGGGTCGATGGCGGAGCGCGACGAGGCGTTCGGCGACGACCCCTTCGTCGACCACCGCTGTCCGGAGTGCGGGACGGCGTGGCCCGACTCCGTCGTGGAGGGCACCGGCGAGGACGCGATCCGCTGCGCCGAGTGCGGCGCGAACGCCTCCTCGTTCGGCTTCGAGTACGGCTACACCGTCGCGTTCGACCACGAGAACGCGGTCGGGATCACCCTCGACGAGGAGGGCGCCCACGAGCTCGCCCTCGACGCCGACGAGGTGATGGACATTCCCGAGAACGCCCGCCAGCACCCGATCCTGCTGTACGAGCCCGACGGGATGCCCGGCACGCTCGGCCGGCTCCGCCCGTTCATCGGCAACATCGGCACCACGCCGCCGGTGACGATGCCCGACTCGCACAACGCGGGCGACTTCGGGCAGAACCTCATCGGCGCCGACCACGACTACGGCGTCGAGACCGAGGCGGACCTCGACCTGCGCACCGACGGCCACATGGACGTGCCCGAGGTCCGCGCGGGCGCGACGCTGATCTGCCCGGTCGTCGTCGACGGCGGCGGGATCTACGTCGGCGACCTCCACGCGAACCAGGGCGACGGCGAGCTATCCTTACACACCACCGACGTGAGCGGCACCGTCACGATGGACGTCGAGGTGATCGAGGACGTCGACCTCGACGGGCCCGTCCTGCTGCCGAACGAGGAGGACCTGCCCTTTATCAGCAAGCCGTACAGCGACGAGGAGGTCGCGGCGGGTGAGGGTCTCGGAGACGAACACGGCGTCGACGTCGACACCGACGCCGCCCCGCTCCAGGTGATCGGCTCCGGCGCGACCGTCAACGACGCCACCCAGAACGCGTTCGACCGCGCCGGGACCCTGCTCGGCATGAGCGAGGGCGAGGTCCGCGGCCGGTGTACGTTCACCGGCGGCGTCCAGATCGGCCGGCTCCCGGGCGTCGTCCAGCTCGACATGCTCGTGCCCGCGGACGTGCTGGAGGAATCCGGGCTCGACGACGTGACGCGCGAACAATACGGGCTGTAAGGCTGGACGTCCGTCATTCCGGTCGATCACCTATCTATTGCTGCCAGCGGACCGACGACGAACACCTCCAAAGCCCCAGCCGCTCGCTTATAAACGACTACTGCCGGATCGGCGACGAACACCTCCAAAGCCCCAGCCGCTCGCTTATAAACGACTACTGCCGGATCGGCGACGAACACCTCCAAAGCCCCAGCCGCTCGCTTATAAACGACTACTGCCGGATCGGCGACGAACACCTCCAAAGCC